>NZ_PTSB01000021.1:0-75947 GCF_002965125.1 Escherichia sp. MOD1-EC6162 | reverse complement strand
CCCCAGAGAAGTCAGTGGGTTACGCAGAGAATCGTAACGGGATACCAGATCAAGGGCCTGTCCAATGTGCATAAAAAAATCCGGAAACGAGTGAGCGTTTCCGGATTCTTACACAGCCACTGGATCGGTCAACTGATCCTTAACTGATCGGCATTACACCGCAAGGTGCCTTTTTTTTACGTGTTACCTGTTGGCCTACACGGCAAAACGATTACACGAAAGATAACGCGTAATCAAACTTCTTCCATACGACCCAGCAGTGCCTGCAGACGTTCCTGCCAGCCGTGCTGCTGTTCTTTCAGATGGTTGTTCTCACGCTCCAGTTCTTCGCGCTGATGCTGGGCATTCTGAACTTCCTGCGACAGTGAGTTGTTTTTTTCTTTCAGCTCTTCGATTTCCATCTGCAACAGAGTGATGGTATCAATCGCCTGCTGTACTTTTGCTTCCAGTTTCTCAAACACTTCTAATGACATTGTCATACCTCTCCTGAATTGCAAGGCGTTGATGGATAAAAATCCTCGTCCCGATTATCGGTGACGCCTTAATAAATACGAGCGCACTTTAGTTAGCTTCGATTGTATGAAGCCGCGCCATCGCTGTCCAGCGGCACGCCTTGCAGATTACGGTTTGCCACACTTTTCATCCTTCTCCTGGTGACATAATCCACACCAATCGAAAATGTTAATAAATTTGTTGCACTAATGATCTAACAAACATGCATCATGTGTAAACATGATGGAATAAATGGCGCGATAACGCTCATTTTATGACGAAGCACACACATTTTAAGTTCGATATTTCTCGTTTTTGCTCGTTAACGATAAGTTTACAGCATGCCTACAAGCATCGTGGAGGTCCGTGACTTTCACGCATACAACAAACATTAACTCTTCAGGATCCGATTATGAGTCAAACATCAACCTTGAAAGGCCAGTGCATTGCTGAATTCCTCGGTACCGGGTTGTTGATTTTTTTCGGTGTGGGTTGCGTTGCAGCACTAAAAGTCGCTGGTGCGTCTTTTGGTCAGTGGGAAATCAGTGTCATTTGGGGACTGGGGGTGGCAATGGCCATCTACCTGACCGCAGGGGTTTCCGGCGCGCATCTTAATCCCGCTGTTACCATTGCATTGTGGCTGTTTGCCTGTTTCGACAAGCGCAAAGTTATTCCTTTTATCGTTTCACAAGTTGCCGGCGCTTTCTGTGCTGCGGCTTTAGTTTACGGGCTTTACTACAATTTATTTTTCGACTTCGAGCAGACTCATCACATTGTTCGCGGCAGCGTTGAAAGTGTTGATCTGGCAGGCACTTTCTCTACTTACCCTAATCCTCATATCAATTTTGTGCAGGCTTTCGCAGTTGAGATGGTGATTACCGCTATTCTGATGGGGCTGATCCTGGCGTTAACGGACGATGGCAACGGTGTACCACGCGGCCCTTTGGCTCCCTTGCTGATTGGTCTACTGATTGCGGTCATTGGCGCATCTATGGGTCCATTGACGGGTTTTGCCATGAACCCAGCGCGTGACTTCGGTCCGAAAGTCTTTGCCTGGCTGGCGGGCTGGGGCAATGTCGCCTTTACCGGCGGCAGAGACATTCCTTACTTCCTGGTGCCGCTTTTTGGCCCTATCGTCGGTGCGATTGTAGGTGCATTTGCCTACCGCAAACTGATTGGCCGCCATTTGCCTTGCGATATCTGTGTTGTGGAAGAAAAGGAGATCACAACTCCTTCAGAACAAAAAGCTTCACTGTAATGTGACTACGGGACAATTAAACATGACTGAAAAAAAATATATCGTTGCACTCGACCAGGGCACAACCAGCTCCCGCGCAGTCGTGATGGATCACGATGCCAATATCATTAGCGTCTCACAGCGCGAATTTGAGCAAATCTACCCAAAACCAGGCTGGGTAGAACACGACCCAATGGAAATCTGGGCCACCCAAAGCTCCACGCTGGTGGAAGTGCTGGCGAAAGCCGATATCAGTTCCGATCAAATTGCAGCTATTGGTATTACTAACCAGCGTGAAACCACTATCGTCTGGGAAAAAGAAACCGGCAAACCGATCTATAACGCCATCGTCTGGCAGTGCCGTCGTACCGCCGAGATCTGCGAGCATCTCAAGCGCGATGGCATGGAAGAGTACATTCGTAATAACACCGGTCTGGTCATTGACCCATACTTCTCCGGCACCAAAGTGAAGTGGATCCTTGACCATGTGGAAGGCTCTCGCGAGCGTGCACGTCGTGGCGAGTTGCTGTTCGGTACGGTTGATACCTGGCTTATCTGGAAAATGACTCAGGGCCGCGTTCACGTGACCGATTACACCAACGCATCCCGTACCATGTTATTCAACATCCATACTCTGGACTGGGACGACAAAATGCTCGACGCGCTGGATATCCCGCGCGAGATGCTGCCAGAAGTGCGTCGCTCTTCTGAAGTGTACGGCCAGACCAACATTGGCGGCAAAGGCGGCACTCGTATTCCGATCGCTGGGATCGCGGGTGATCAGCAGGCGGCGCTATTCGGTCAGTTGTGCGTGAAAGAAGGGATGGCGAAGAATACCTACGGCACCGGCTGCTTTATGCTGATGAACACCGGCGATAAAGCGGTGAAATCAGAAAACGGCCTGCTGACCACCATCGCCTGTGGCCCAGGCGGGGAAGTGAACTATGCGCTGGAAGGTGCGGTGTTTATGGCGGGGGCATCCATTCAGTGGCTGCGTGATGAAATGAAGTTGATTAGCGACGCCGACGATTCCGAATATTTTGCGACCAAAGTACAAAACACCAACGGTGTATATGTCGTTCCGGCCTTTACCGGCTTGGGCGCACCGTACTGGGATCCGTATGCACGCGGGGCGATTTTCGGTTTGACTCGTGGCGTGAACGCTAATCACATTATCCGCGCGACACTGGAATCCATTGCCTATCAGACGCGCGATGTGCTGGAAGCAATGCAGGCTGACTCCGGTATTCGCCTGCACGCCCTGCGCGTGGACGGCGGCGCGGTGGCGAATAACTTCCTGATGCAGTTCCAGTCGGACATTCTTGGCACTCGCGTTGAGCGTCCGGAAGTTCGCGAAGTTACCGCCTTAGGTGCGGCGTATCTCGCCGGTCTGGCGGTTGGCTTCTGGCAAAATCTCGACGAACTGCAAGAGAAAGCGGTGATTGAACGCGAGTTCCGTCCAGGCATCGAAACTACCGAGCGTAATTACCGTTACGCAGGCTGGAAAAAAGCGGTTAAACGTGCAATGGCGTGGGAAGAACACGAGGAGTAATGTCAGGCATCTGACCGATTGCCTGATGCTGATTGCCTGATGCGACGCTGACGCGTCTTATCAGGCCTACGAACCGATGCCATTTTGTGTAGGCCGGATAAGGCGTTCACGCCGCATCCGGCATGTCGCAGACTATGGCTCCGTGCGGGGGCAATCCCCGCACACATCAATAATCCGCCCCCTCCCCTGTGCTACACTTCGCGCCATTCCTTACTGCTTAGAGTTTGCTATGAGACGAGAACTTGCCATCGAATTTTCCCGCGTCACTGAATCTGCGGCGCTGGCTGGCTACAAATGGTTAGGACGCGGCGATAAAAATACCGCTGACGGTGCGGCAGTAAATGCCATGCGTATCATGCTCAACCAGGTCAACATTGACGGCACCATCGTCATTGGTGAAGGTGAAATCGACGAAGCGCCGATGCTCTACATTGGTGAAAAAGTCGGTACTGGTCGCGGTGATGCGGTGGATATTGCTGTTGATCCGATTGAAGGTACGCGAATGACAGCGATGGGCCAGGCTAACGCGCTGGCAGTGCTGGCTGTAGGCGATAAAGGCTGCTTCCTCAATGCACCGGATATGTATATGGAGAAGTTGATCGTCGGACCTGGTGCCAAAGGCGTCATCGACCTGAATCTGCCGCTGGCGGATAACCTGCGCAATGTTGCAACGGCACTCGGCAAACCGTTAAGCGAACTGACGGTAACGATTCTGGCGAAACCACGCCACGACGCGGTTATCGCAGAAATGCAACAACTCGGCGTGCGCGTGTTTGCTATTCCGGATGGCGACGTCGCCGCCTCCATTCTTACCTGTATGCCGGATAGCGAAGTTGATGTGCTGTACGGCATTGGCGGTGCGCCAGAAGGTGTGGTTTCTGCGGCGGTGATCCGTGCATTAGATGGCGATATGAACGGCCGTCTGCTGGCACGCCATGATGTCAAAGGTGATAACCTGGAAAATCGCCGCATTGGCGAACAGGAACTGGCACGCTGCAAAGCAATGGGTATTGAAGCCGGTAAAGTGCTGCGTCTGGGCGATATGGCGCGTAGCGATAACGTCATCTTCTCTGCCACCGGCATCACCAAAGGCGATCTGCTGGAAGGGATTAGCCGCAAAGGCAATATTGCCACCACTGAAACGCTGCTGATCCGTGGTAAGTCACGTACCATTCGTCGCATTCAGTCGATTCATTATCTGGATCGTAAAGACCCGGAAATGCAGGTGCATATTCTCTGATCGATTTGATCGATTGAGCCTTCCAGTCCTTCGGGACTGGAATTTTTTTGTTCGGAGAACGAAGATAAGGCAAGTCAATCAAAACAGGAGAGAAACATGGCTGATTGGGTAACAGGCAAAGTCACTAAAGTGCAGAACTGGACCGACGCCCTGTTTAGTCTCACCGTTCACGCTCCCGTGCTTCCGTTTACCGCCGGGCAATTCACCAAACTTGGCCTTGAAATTGATGGCGAACGCGTTCAGCGTGCCTACTCCTATGTGAACTCGCCCGACAATCCCGATCTGGAGTTTTATCTGGTCACCGTCCCCGATGGCAAATTAAGCCCGCGACTGGCGGCGCTAAAACCGGGTGACGAAGTGCAGGTCGTTAGCGAGGCGGCAGGGTTCTTTGTGCTGGATGAAGTGCCGGATTGCGAAACACTTTGGATGCTGGCGACCGGTACGGCGATTGGCCCCTATTTATCGATTCTACAATTGGGCAAAGATTTAGATCGCTTCAAAAATCTGGTACTGGTTCACGCCGCACGTTATGCCGCCGACTTAAGCTATTTGCCTCTTATGCAGGAACTGGAAAAACGCTACGAGGGAAAACTGCGCATTCAGACGGTGGTCAGCCGGGAAACGGTAGCGGGTTCACTTACCGGCCGGATACCGGCGTTGATTGAAAGTGGTGAACTGGAAAATGCGGTTGGCCTACCAATGAACAAAGAGACCAGCCATGTGATGCTGTGTGGCAATCCGCAGATGGTGCGTGATACGCAGCAACTGCTGAAAGAGACCCGGCAGATGACGAAACATTTACGTCGTCGACCGGGCCACATGACAGCGGAGCATTACTGGTAAGCGGTTACTTATCGATAAACGGCACGATGAGTAGATCCGCATTCAACTTATTGATCATTCCGCGATATGCTGGCATCAAACGGTTGATAAACGAGTGGTGATGACCACAGACAAGGAGGTCGCACTGCTCTTTTTGCATAATTTCCAGCAGTGTTTCTGGCATTTCTCCGCGCTCAATGCGCAGTTTCGTCTTCGGCCACTGAATATTTTTCGTCAGTTTATACAGTTTGTTATCCGACTTATCTTTCAACAGTTGAAGAATATCTTCTGTTGCCGGAAAGTAGATACCCGGATACAACTCGCTTAAGCCATCATCGATATGAATTAACGTCAGGTGGGCATCGTTATGTCTGGCGAGATCCAGGGCTTTGTTCACCAGTAAGGCATCTTCTTCATTCCCGGAAATTGCCACGCCAATGTGTTTATAAGCCATGTTTAACTCCATTAACCAAGTGAACGCAGTGATAACTCAAAAATAATCATCTCGGCCTGGCATGAGAAGGTGAAGGCCGCATCAAGCTCAACCTGCCCCTCCAGATCTTTAATCTTATAAGCCACGCTGGCCCCTTCATCCGCAGAGGATGCGGCAGCAGCAAGCTCTTTCAGTTTAGTCATAAAGGACTCTGCTTCTTCGCGGGTGGCAAAAAAGCGCGAAAGTTTGCTGGTACAGTTATCGTTATCAATAACCGTACCGATATCAATCGCACATCCTTTAGTACTGCATTTATCTACGACATCTTTCATAGGGCACCTCTGTATATTCGCCTCTCTGTCGATTGCCACTTAAGAATAATGCGCCGTTAAGAGAAGAACAAACAAGTAATGATCTTATGGATTACCATTTTTTTTGATATTGCTTAAGATAAGGAAATGAAGAAGATTTTCCGGGCATCGTCATTTGCAACGTGGAAATAACGATCCCGGATAAAAATAGCAATAAGAGATATATTAAGGACTAATGGCTTGATTTATTCTCGGACTTATACTTTACGTCCTGGGTGTCTTTTCCGTATTTATTTGCGCTTTGCGTGCCGACAAATGCGCCAAGATCAATAAGCATCATCACCAGAATCAACGTCGGAATAAAACGCCCTACCGCCCATTGCCAGACGCCCGGTAAAATCGCCCAGTTACCCGCCAGAAGCATCCACGCTACAATCATCAAAAATGCCCATGCGCCAGAACGGCCGCGATCGTGCAGCCGTTTCACCGTCACTGCCGCTGTCGGCCATAACAGGCACACAAGGCAAAACGCGGCGGTCTGGATATCGAGTAATTTTTTACCTGCCAGTGAGAAAAGCACCAGCATCCCAACGATCCAGAGGCCAATCCAAATCCAGAAATCACGGCGTCCAATACGCCCTTTAAACGAGAATAACCATTGCTGTATGGTCATGTAAGTTCCTTGATGGTTGTCTTTTCCAGGATTCTACCCTTTTGACAAGGGCGACAGATATCGTTTTAATCGAACCCAGTCATAACAAAAGGTACTGCCGATGAAGTCAGGGTGTTCACTGTTTTTTCTCTTATCTGTTGTGTTATCCGTTAGTGCAACGGTGCACGCACAATCGCCTGGCACGGCAACGACAGCGCCCTACCTGCTGGCTGGTGCCCCCACTTTCGATCTCTCCATCAGCCAGTTTCGAGAAGACTTTAACAGCCAGAATCCCAATCTGCCACTGAACGAATTTCGCGCCATCGACAGCAGCCCCGACAAAGCCAACCTGACTCGCGCCGCCAGTAAAATTAACGAGAACTTGTATGCCTCTACGGCGCTGGAGCGCGGCACTTTAAAAATCAAAAGTATTCAAATTACCTGGCTACCAATCCAGGGACCAGAGCAAAAAGCCGCTAAAGCAAAAGCCCAGGAATACATGGCGGCAATGATCCGCACGCTTACCCCGCTGATGACCAAAACACAGAGCCAAAAAAAGCTGCAATCACTCCTTACTGCGGGGAAAAACAAACGTTATTACACCGAGACAGAAGGCGCATTGCGCTATGTTGTCGCGGACAACGGCGAAAAAGGGCTAACCTTCGCTGTTGAACCGATTAAGCTGGCGCTATCTGAATCGCTTGAAGGGTTGAATAAATGACAAAAAGCAAAGCCTTTGTGCCGATGAATCTCTATACTGTTTCACAGACCTGCTGCCCTGCGGGGCGGCCATCTTCCTTTATTCGCTTATAAGCGTGGAGAATTAAAATGCGACATCCTTTAGTGATGGGTAACTGGAAACTGAACGGCAGCCGCCACATGGTTCACGAGCTGGTTTCTAACCTGCGTAAAGAGCTGGCAGGTGTTGCTGGCTGTGCGGTTGCAATCGCACCACCGGAAATGTACATCGATATGGCGAAGCGTGAAGCTGAAGGCAGCCACATCATGCTGGGCGCGCAGAACGTGGATCTGAACCTGTCCGGCGCATTCACCGGTGAAACCTCTGCCGCTATGCTGAAAGACATCGGCGCACAGTACATCATCATCGGTCACTCTGAACGTCGTACTTACCACAAAGAGTCTGACGAACTGATCGCGAAAAAATTCGCTGTGCTGAAAGAGCAGGGTCTGACTCCGGTTCTGTGCATCGGTGAAACCGAAGCTGAAAACGAAGCGGGCAAAACTGAAGAAGTGTGCGCACGTCAGATCGACGCGGTGCTGAAAACTCAGGGTGCTGCTGCATTCGAAGGTGCAGTAATCGCTTACGAACCCGTATGGGCAATCGGTACTGGCAAATCTGCAACTCCAGCGCAGGCTCAGGCTGTTCACAAATTCATCCGTGATCACATCGCTAAAGTTGACGCTAACATCGCTGAACAAGTGATCATCCAGTACGGCGGTTCTGTAAACGCCTCTAACGCCGCCGAACTGTTCGCTCAGCCGGACATCGACGGCGCACTGGTTGGCGGTGCTTCTCTGAAAGCCGACGCCTTCGCAGTAATCGTTAAAGCTGCAGAAGCCGCTAAACAGGCTTAAGTCTGACAGGTGCCGGATATCACATCCGGCACTTAACTCGCCTTAACGCAAAATCTCACACTGATGATCCTGAATTTCCTCGGCTGAAGCACGATTCAGCGTCAGGAGATTTCGTTGCGTCGCCAGCAATACAAACGAGTTATCACTCTGTCGTACCATCGCCAGCCCGTAACTTCCCATATGTTCCCGTGCCCCAGGCACTTCTTCCGCTAACATCATAAACGGACTACGTTGTACTAATTCGCTTTCAGTTACCCGACGCGCCAGGTATTCATGCCCCTGTAATCCGCCCGGCAGCGGCAACCAACGACTACTGATGTTCGCCAGATTGTTATCCAGTTGTTCGCGTACATCTGGACGAATACAAGAAATATGAATATGAAAATGATTTTGCGTGCGCCCGGTGCGGGAGTTAATCGCCAGAGATACCGCACGATCGGGAATCTGCTGACCGTATTTTTGGCTCATAAAATCACGCGCCTGCCAGGCCAACCAAAAGAAGTTAGGCGTTGAAGGATCAGTCAACAAAGGGCTTTCAGTACCGTTAATACGATACGTTGGCATCAACAGATATTGCAGTGGGCCGTTAATGTCTTTTAAAACCACATACCCGGCATTAGGTTTTACCTCCACACATGGCGAAGGGTTTTGGTTTTGCTGCTGATTGGGCAAACATTGCTCAAGGACAATCTTACGTAATACCTCCGAATCACCGGTAAATTTCCAGTAGCCGAAACCCGCAGCAACGGCGATAACTATCATCACCAAAATGAAAATAACCGTTTTTTTCATCGTTTTTTCCCTGTACCTCAAAGAGATGCAAGGGTAACGCAAAATCGTGACAAATAAAAAACCCGGTCGCAAGATGCCTCCGGGCCTGGTTACCTTCAACAAAATTAACGTTTGCTGATTTGGTCGAACGTACCACCGTTAGAAAAATGCTCTTTTTGCGCCTTCGTCCAGCCGCCAAACTCTTCATCGATGGTAAACAATTTCAGCTTCGGAAAAGCGTTTTCATATTTTTTCGCTATCTCCGGATCGCGCGGACGGTAATAGTTTTTGGCTGCAATCTCCTGACCTTCTGGGGTATAGAGATATTTCAGGTAGGCTTCTGCGATCTCTTTGGTGCCTTTTTTCTCCGCCACTTTATCAACAACCGACACCGTCGGTTCCGCGAGAATAGACTCGCTCGGCGTGACGATTTCGAATTTATCTTTCCCCAATTCATTCGTTGCCAGCAGTGCTTCGTTTTCCCAGGCTATCAGCACATCACCAATACCACGTTCGACGAAAGTATTAGTAGAGCCACGCGCGCCGGAATCCAGAACTTCAACGTTTTTATACAACGACCGCACGAAATCCTGTGCTTTCGCTTGATCGTTATTATTGTGATGCAGCGCGTATCCCCACGCTGCCAGGTAGTTCCAGCGGGCGCCACCAGAGCTTTTCGGGTTAGGCGTGATCACTGAAATATCGGGCTTAACCAGGTCGTTCCAGTCATGGATTTGCTTCGGATTACCCTTGCGCACCAGGAAGACAATGGTGGAGGTGTACGGCGCGGAGTTATCCGGCAGACGTTTGATCCAGTTTTTATCAATTCGACCACGTTCAGCAATCGCATCCACGTCGTAAGCCAGCGCCAGCGTCACTACATCAGCATCTATGCCGTTAATCACCGACGTTGCCTGTTTACCTGAGCCGCCGTGCGACTGACGAATCACTACGTTATCGCCCGTTTGCTGCTTCCAGTGGGCACTGAACGCTTTGTTGTATTGTTCGTACAACTCGCGCGTAGGATCATACGAAACGTTAAGAAGCTGAATATCCTTTGCCATAACGCTGGTCGCCGCCAGCAAAAATGTAAACCCTACGCCCCACTTGTTCATCGCCCGGTTCTCTTATGTTGTGTTGTGATAAGCAAAGCGTGCCAGAACGTGAATCAAACATTAAAGAATAAAAAAAGATTGGATATAACCTGAGGGTATATATGGGGGAGTAAAAAAGGCGGAATGAATCCGCCTCAAATTGCTGACAATGTACGCTTGTTCATGCCGGATGCGGCGTAACCGCCTTATCCGGCCTACAAAAATTTGCAAATTCAATAAATTGCAGAATTCATATAGGCCTGATAAACGAAGCGCATCAGGCATTTTTGCTTTTGTCATCGGTTTCAGGCAAAAGAAATCTGCCTTTTCCCGATATCATTAATACAGTTTTTTCGCGCAGTCCAGCCAATCACCTTTGAACGGACGCTTCATGTTTTCGATAGCGTCGATGATGTCATGGTGAACCAGTTGTTCGTTCTGAATACCTACGCAACGACCACCGTAGCCTGCCAGCAGCAGATCAATCGCATATGCGCCCATACGGGAAGCCAGAATACGGTCATAAGGCACCGGAGAACCACCACGCTGGATGTGGCCCAGCACGGTTGCACGAGTTTCACGACCGGTTTCTTTCTCGATGAAATGCGCCAGTTCATCGACATCGCACATGTGTTCAGTGATCGCCACAATCGCGTGTTTCTTACCTTTCGCAATACCCGCTTTGATTTCGTTTACCAGATCTTCACGGCTGAATTCGACTTCCGGTACAACAACAAATTCACAACCACCGGCGATTGCTGCAGCCAGAGTCAGGTCGCCACAGTAACGACCCATTACTTCCACCACTGAAATACGCTGGTGAGAAGAAGATGTATCACGCAGACGGTCGATCGCTTCTACAACAGTGCTCAGTGCAGTGAAGAAACCGATGGTGTAGTCAGTACCTTTGATATCGTTGTCGATGGTGCCTGGCAGACCAATGCATGGGAAACCCATTTCGGTCAGACGCATTGCACCCATGTAGGAACCGTCACCGCCGATAACAACCAGCGCATCGATGCCACGTTTTTTCAGGTTTTCGATAGCCACCGCGCGGATGTTTTCGTCGCGGAATTCAGGGAAGCGCGCAGAACCGAGGAATGTACCACCACGGTTGATCATGTCAGACACACTGTAACGGTCAAGCTGAACCATACGGTCTTCATACAGGCCCAGATAGCCGTCATAAATCCCCATGACTTCCAGACCTTCCGACAGCGCCGCACGTACGACACCACGGATTGCTGCGTTCATGCCAGGCGCATCACCGCCACTTGTCAACACACCGATTTTCTTAATCATGACTACCTCTGAACTTTGGAATGCAAAATGAAATCTGTTGCCGGAAGTCGATTCTGCATATCGAACACCAAACGAATATGCAGATAGTATAACAACCACTGCCTGCTGAATTGATTCAGGTCAGACCAAATGGCGGTAATTTATACACAAAATGCGGGTCTGGCTCTCTTTTCGCAAGCATTATGATAGCTCAAACCGTTTACCTTCCCTGGGCACGACGGAACAAGGGTCCTGATGAATAATGACATCCGAGCCTGGAAAACGCCGTAAAATAGCCTGCTCTACCTGATCAGCCACCATATGCGCCTGAACCAGAGGCAGAGAGTCTTCCATTTCCAAATGAATCTGAATAAAGCGAGTCGGCCCTGACTGCCGCGTGCGAAGATCGTGAGCGCCGCTTACTCCCGGCCAGGAAGTCACGATATCAATAATTTCCTGCCGCTCCTCATCGGGTAACGCGCGATCCAGCAATGACTGTACCGCCTCATACCCCATGCGTAACGCACTATATAAAATATAGATGCCAATACCCAAAGCAAACAGGGCATCTGCGCTATGCCAGCCATACCAGGATAATGCAAGTGCCAGCAAAATCGCGCCGTTCATCATAACATCAGACTGATAATGGAGCATATCTGCACGCACCGCCTGACTTTGTGTACGGCGAACCACCCAACGCTGAAACGAGACAAGAACGATGGTGCAAACTAACGCGACAATTGTGACGATAATACCGACACCAGGATCATTCATTGGCGTCGGTGAAATCAGATGTTGGATCCCGGTTAAAAACAAAAACAACGCCGAACCAGAGATAAACATACTTTGCGCCAACGCAGCCAGGGATTCCGCTTTACCATGACCAAAAGTATGTTCGTCATCCGCCGGTTGCAACGAATAACGCACCACCAATAAATTGGTCAGTGACGCACCAATATCCACCAACGAGTCGACAAGCGCGGCGAGAATACTCACCGAACCGGTATACCACCATGCAAAAATTTTAATCAGCAATAGCAGCGAAGCCATCGCCGTCGCAGCAATCGCCGCCCGGCTGACCAGCCGTCCATAAGATTGATTCATAAATACTCCCGCTATCAACTGACGGTAGTATAACGGAAGCAAATCATCTGCAATGCATTAAGCAACAGGCAAATTGAGGATAAAAAAAACCCCCACATCATGTGGGGGAAGACAGGGATGGTGTCACAAAAAAGCACCTAACCTGATGATATAAATGGATTTATATCAACCACTGTCCACATAGCGTCCACATCGACTATAAATAAGCCCCTCGACTGAGGGGCTTCATGTTTGTAATTACATCCACATAATTTGCTGCCCTGACGGCAACGGGTGCGGCCTTACGGCGTGGACTTCTCCCGGCTTCACGATGTATCTCTGTACCGACTCATAGGTGATGAACGTGGCGCTGCAATTCACGTTCTGGCACTGGTGATAACGCTCTTTTGTCGTGTCAGTGATATAGCGGCTTGTACGCGCATGTGCGGCATGCTGGCATAAAGGACAATGAAACATCGCGAGCACCTCTTCCGGTTTTGTTGATGTTGCCATTTTAGTTAATTTATCCTTATAAAACAAACAGATAAAATAAAAGCATCACTCATCATCTTCTGTTTCGTACTCCACATCAGAAAGCCTGACCTCAAGCTCTAAGGACGTCGTGAAGCCGCTATTATTCAGAAAATGTGTCACCTTAGTGATTGTCCAGTCCTGCTCGTCTATGACGCGCTTAAAGCCTGACACTTTAACCGGTGTTTCCGTGTAAATATCTGCCCGACCGGTAGCCAGGCTGATGGAGAACTCCGCCACACCCCGTTGCAGTTTATCCCACTTCGCCTGAGCGGCGCGCATGGCCTGCGCTTTTGTGGCATATACCGTGGTCAGGGCAAAAACATTGTCAGCCTCACCGGCCATGTATTCACCTTCGCGCGCTTCCGGTACTTTTGGCGCTTTCTTCTGCGTGACCGGTTTAGCTTTCGGGTGCTCCAGTGCGCGCAGGTGTTTCTCTTTCTTTTTGCGTTTCAGTTTTACCTTCTGCTTTTGCGGCTTCGGGTCTTTGGTGTGTAACCACTTTGCTGTTACGCCGGTATAGGCTCCACGGTCAGCAATCGCAAAATGATGACGGTCACCGTCGCTGCGGGTGATGGTAATCTGAGGGATTTTTTTACCGCTGGCCGTCACCCCCTGCCCCGCTTTGAGAAACAGCAGTTTTCCCATTTTTACCGACACCTCACCGCCGTTGCGTTCAGCAAGACGGGTCAGGAATTTCACATCGGACTCCTGCGACTGGTCGATGTGCGGGATTTTAATTCCGGCCAGTGACGGAGCGACACTGGCTTCCAGCCTGTTACGGGTGGCTATCGCCTCAACAATCGCACCGAGCGTGGTGTCATGCCAGGAGCCTTCCCGGCGGGAATTGAGCGTCCCGCGAAAATCTGCACTCCGGGCGCGGATGGTGACCACATCCGGCGCGCCCCGGTGTTCAACCTCATCAACGGTAAATTTCCCTTTGCATACCAGGGCAAAACCTTTCCAGCCGATATACACCGTCAGGACAGCGCCACGAACCGGCAGTCCGACCTGCCCGTCGGCATCGTTCAGTTCAATATCAAGCTGGTCAGCCTCAAAGCCCCGGTTATCCGTCAGAGTCATGCTCATCAGACGGTCGCTGATATTGCCGGTAATATCCCTGCTGTCGAGCATCAGCATGTAATCCGGCGTCAGCGTACTGCCTGCATCAAATGTCAGTGCATCCAGCATTATCCCGCCCCCGTCATTCCTGTGAATTTAGTCGCCATACTGCCAGCCTTACCGATGAGCGATTCCGCCTGTTTACCGATATCGCCATAAAGCGCGGCCAGTGATTCGTCAACGCGGGTGAGCGACAGCGTAAAATCAATTTTTCGGGGTGTGCCGTCTGCAAAGAAAATACTCCCTGTTTCACTCACCTTGCTGATGACATACATGCCGTAAATCATGCCAGTGCCATCCAGCAACGGCCACGCCCGGCCTTCCTCTGCCATCAGTCTGAGCGTGGTCACCGTCAGCTTTCCGCCGGTCAGTTCAGGATAAAGCACACCGGCAAGCGTCATGTTTTCCTCACCCACACCGAGAAACTGGTAGGCATCCCGTTTACCGATACGGGAATTTGACGGCCAGCGATAATCTGATTCACGCTGCATGGTCTGGTGTGGCAGCGTCTGGCGCATAAAAACAAACATACCTAACGCGAGCATCATTTTTCGTCACCTCCTTAACCGTCATGCATCATGCTGGCACGGGCGCGCGCACGTTTATCCCGCTCGTATTTTTCGAGCGCATCCTGTAACTGGCGGTCAAGCTGTGTCCCCGGCGCAGTACCACCCGTCAGGCTGATGTGATATTCGTTTTTACTCTGGTCTACATAAGAGCGGCCAGCCGGTGCCGTGACCGGCTGATAAGCCTGATAACCTGCATAAGAGCTGGTCGCCGGAATATAACCACCGCTGCCATACGTGGCGGCTTGAGTTCTGGCGGCGGTCTGGTCAAGTGTGTCTGACTCTTTGTTGATGACACCGAGTTTTTCCAGTACCCAGTCAATACCACTGCGCAGTTTGTTGAACGCATTAAGCGGCAGCATCAGCGCGTCAGCCAGTGCCTGCCCGAACATGACGCCCGTGTCACGGCAACGGTTCAGGGTGTCCTGGGTGGCTTTGACCGGGGCAATCAGGTTTTTAAACCACTGCCACGCGGCCTGTAACTTTTCACCCAGCCAGTCAAACACCGGTTTAAGTGGCGTGAACAGTTCCCCCACCGGCGCAAATGCCGCTTTCAGCCCTTCAACCACACCGCCAAAAAATGCGCTGACAGGCTCCCAGTATTTACGGATAAGTAACGCCCCGGCGACAATGGCGGCCACCACGGCCACTACCGGCCAGCTAATCGCCCCGATGGCGGTCATAACAGCACTGCCAACCGTCGTGAAGATTGCCCCCATTGCGCCTGCTGCCGCGATGATGGCATTGATGCCGGTGATAACCGGCCAGGCTACAAGACCAATGGCACCGATGATGCCAGTCAGCACCAGTGCGCCACCGGCAATGAGGCCGATGGTTGACGCCAGTGATTTGTTTTTCTGTATCCAGCCGTCGAGTTTTAACACATACTTTGTGGCCGTCTGCGTGAGATTACGCAGTGCGCCTTCCTGCTGGTCAAACAGGTCAGTCCCTACCGCCTCATAAGCGGACTGAAACTCCTTAAAGTCACCGCCGAGGTTATCCTGCATGATTTTAACCAGCTCTTCCGTTTTACCGTCCGAGGCTTTCAGCGTGGCGGTCAGCGTATCCAGTTTTCCGCTTGCTGCCGCTGCCAGTAAAACGTTCGCTGATTTCAGGGCTTCCTCACCAAAAATGGTTTTAAGGTATTCCCCCTTCTGAGACGTTCCCAGCTTATGCTTATCAAAGCTGGCCTGAATCTCTTTCAGAATGGTGAACAACGGACGCATATTCCCCTTTTTGTCCGAGGTTTTAACGCCAAGCTCTTTGAGTGCATCCCATGCTTTTCCAGTCGGTGCCTGTAATCGGGTGACAACGGCACTGCTACCCGTACCCGCCATTGACCCCCTGATGTTATTGTCATGCAGCACACCGGTCATGGCCGCTGCCTGCTCAAGACTTACACCTGCCGTCCTCGCAACCGGGCCGAGGTAAGTCAGTGCATCACTGAGTCCCTGAAAATCAGCCGCCGACTTATTCATCGTTGCCGACAACACGTCGCCCACATGGCTGACATCATCATTTGACAGTTGAAAGGATGCCTTAGTCCCCAGCAACAATTGCGCGTTTTCTTCCATCGACCGCTGGTTTGCCAGTGCCATATTCAGTGTGACCGGCGTTGCTGCCTGAATAGCCGCAGCATCTCCACCCGCTTTCGCAATGATAATCTGTGCACCGGCTGCATCATCTGCCGAGGCTGCGGTATTGTCGCCGAGCTGGCGCGCCTGCTTGCGGAGTGCGGTCATTTCGGCGGAGTCTTTTGCCACACTCAGCACGGCCTGCAATTCTGAGTTTTTCTGCGCAAACTCATAGCCGGGCATCAGCAGCTTAACTCCGGCCATCGTTCCCGCCGCCGCAATCCCCACACCAGCAGCGCCCACTGAGGCCATGTTTCCGGCCAGTTCCTTTCCGGCCTGATAACGCTGTTTTACTGCATTAAGTTGTGCCTGTTGTGCACTGACACGCGCCAGCGCGTCACGCTGCCGGTTAAGCTGTGCGGTGGTTTCACTGATACGGTTTTTCAGCCCTCGTTCATCATGCGCCAGATTACGGGTATTAATACCCGCCTGACTCAATTCCTGACGCTGGCGCTGTACCGACAATCTCAGGCTGTTATATTTCGCCTGTAACTCAGACGCATTTTTACGCGCGGCTTCCATTGCCTTTGCCTGTGCATTTGTCGGTCGTTCAGTATTTTTAAACTGGACAGCCAGAGCTGCGGCTTCCTGTCTGGCTTTTTTCAGTTCCTGACCAGTCACGGCGAGCTGTGCGCTGGTCTTGCGAAATCCCTCAATACGGGATGCCTGACCGTTCAGCTCGCGCAGTGATTTTTGTGTGTCCCGGATATCCCCCGACAGCGACTTACTCGCTGTACGGATGGATTTAAACGGGCGGGATGCCTGGTCAACAGCCCTGAGCAATACCTGTAATTTTACATTGTTACTCATTCGTGTTTCCGCTTCGCCGGAGCGCCTTTTCGCGCCATGTGATGAGTTCGGTCAGGCTCATGGGATACAGTTCTGATGGCGGCCAGTGAAATATCACTGCCACATCCGCCATCAGGTCATCGACCGACAGATTTTTCGGAAACGTCACTGCACCGAGTTCGGAGACAAAAAACCGACCACCTTACTGGCCAGCGCCACAAGGTCAGGCAGTTCCAGCGCGGCGACTTCCTGCTCGGTCAGCATCGGTGCCGTCATGCGCGGCAGCACCTTAATCAGTGCATCGACTTCGGAGTTTGCAACCGCAGCCAGACTGACACCGCGCAGCGTCCCGGCATTGGGTTTCATCAGCGTGACCTGTTCGATAACCTGCTCACCACGTTTGACCGGATTTTCCAGGGTAATGACATTTTCTTTGTTCATGGTTTTCTCACTTCTGAATCAGGGTTAACCGGTCAGCCTGGCTGACCGTATGAAAATCACAGGCCGATATTTCGGCGGTGTTGCTCCAGCCGGTCGACGCCGTTCACCTTCTCAATCATGTTGATGGTGTCGATTTCGACCAGCTCCTTACCGTCCATCGTCAGCCGGAAATAAGTACAAATCACCGGGAGTTTCGATTCGGTATCCTCTCCCTGTTTACCCTCTCCGGTGTCGACTTCTTTCTGACGCCCACGCATGACCACTTCGACGGCCACCGTTTCGCCGGTATCGTCGCGCTGGTAAGAACCAGCAAAACGAATCGGTACGGCATCAGCACTGGTTGCAGCGTAAAGCTCCCAGATAACCGAATCCGGGAATCCACCGAGCGACCACTCCATTGACAGCGCATCATCATCAAGGCCGAGGTCTACCGGTGCGCTGCCGTTCATTCCCGCACCGCGATAATTTTCGAGCTTACGGGTCAGTTTTGGCAGCGTGACGGAATTTGCAACGCCCTGATAGCTGTAGCCGTTCAGAAAGACATTCATGTATTTGAGTTTGCGCGGCATTGCCATCGGTCAGGCTCCTTAATTGCTGTTAACCGAGGTGACCAGATTTGCCAGGTATTTATCGGTGATACGCTGGCGCAGGGTCAGGTTTTCGAGAGGAGGCACCGGGGTATAGTCGTAGTCGATATACAGTTTTCCGGCCTTGAGGGTTTCCGCATCGTTGGATTCTTCGCTGAACCAGCAGGTCGCATCCACGATATAGCCGTTTGTTTTCAGCTCACGGAATTTGGCATTGATGCCGTCAACGATGTCGCGAATCAGCGTTGCGGTGATGGGCTTGTCCACCGCCCACATGTGCGCCTCAGCCATCGTGTCGGCCAGCACCTGCGCGGTGCGGGTGTAGTTTTCAAAGAGGAACAGCGGGTCATCAGAGCAGGTACGGTTACCCCAGAAGCGGAAACCGTCACGGCGAATCAGCGTTGTGACGCCTGACTCGTTAAGCAGGTCAGCATCGGTGCCGGACTCCTGCAAATCCCAGAATACAGATGCGCTGATGCCGGTAACACCGTTCACCCCAACGTTGGACAGTGTTTTATGCCAGCCCTGCTCCTGGTCGATTTTAGCGCGCAGACCCAGCGCACGGGCGGTGGCATACGCGGTGGCGGTGGTACTGGTGACCGTATCCCATGCGAGGAAATCCGGCCAGATGACCATCAGCTCACGCTGGCTGAAATTCTGACGGTAGGCTTTCACCTCGGAAATGGTCTTACAGCCCCATGCGCTGATATACCCGAAAGCGCGCAGCTTCTGACAGACTGATGCCAGTGCAACAGCCACCTCTTTGGTATCCAGCCCCGGCACACCGAGGATACACGGTTTAACACCGGTTACCGACTCCGCCGCCAGCAGGGCTTTCAGTCCGGTGTACTGACCATTTTCGTCGGTAGTGCCGATGATATTGGAAACGGTCTGCGCAAGTTTCGTTTCTTCGTCGTCGCCGGTGCCGTCTTCAACACGCACGACAACGGTGACCGGTTTTGACTGGTCAGCGATGGCCTGCAACGACGCCGCCAGCGTGCCTTTTTTACCAGCCTTTGCAATTGCGCTCTGCACATTGGTAATCAGCACCGGTTTATTGAGGGGGAAGGTTTCCGCATCCGCATCGCTGGCCGTGCAGACCATGCCGACAATGGCCGTGGATACGGTGGAAATGACGCGGGTGCCGTCGTTAATCTCCAGCACCTGCACGCCGTGATGATAGTCACTCATCCGTTTAACTCCGTGGTTAATGGGTGCAACTATTTTCTGTTGTGCAGAGCATGAGACGCTATTTGACCTGGCTGGCCAGTGGATGAAACAACAGATAAAGAAAAGGCGGGCAATCAGCCCGCCTGTGTTTATTGCGGTAGTTCAGGCCATTCTATATCCGGAGCATCTTCCGGCTGAACGCGATTCAGTAGCACACGGTATTTTTTCCAGTGTGTCAGGCTTAACTTTTCTTCCTCGGTAGCCATATCTAAATCGACAGCATCCTGCAGAGTGGCAATAATTTCACCTGCATATGCAATCAGCTCTTTCTTCTGAGAGTCAGCCGCTCTGACAAGCGCATCACGCTCTGCATTCTCATCATTCACCCACGCATTTCCGTTCCATTTCTGATAATCCCCATCCGGGGAAATGGCTGTCACGTCTGGAGGTAATACGCCAAGTTCAGAAATATAAATGGCTGCTCCCGTTTTCGTTTCATAGACGGTCTTTCCGCGATGGTCTTCCATCAGTTCCCATTTCATTTCATCTGCATTGAAAACGGCTGCATAACCAGCAGGAATATCAGGCGGTGCAATATCTGTACTGTTTGCAGGCAGACCTGTATGCGGCGGAATATATGCATCACTTTCGCCAATAAACTCATTGGTTCCATCAAGTAAATTGAAAACGCGGATAGTTTGTGCTTCTGCACTCATTCTGAAAGCCATTATGCAAGCCTCACAATATAGTTATATGCAATATTTTTTACGGTGTTCTCTGAATTCCCCGTAGCATTGACCGTGATGGTGTGTCCGTGCGCCCCCAATGCCACAGTATGTGCATGGGCACCAATACCTACGGTGTGGTTATGCTGACCAATATCGACAGTATGGGCATGGTTACCGGCTGAGGAGGTCGTTACTGTTCCTACTGATTTCCCCGTCGCCCCCGCGGCGTTTGGCCCGTCTTTCTGCTCTTCATTTAATACTGTAAATGAGTGAGCATGATTCCCCGTGCTATTAGTAGATTTCGTCCCATGGTTAAATGTGCTGACCGTTTTTGTTCCGTAATCAAACGAACTGGTTGTTTTCGTTCCCAAATCCGTATTTGACGCACTAGCGCTGTGAGTATGCGATTTAATGCCGTCCTGTTCCTGTGATAATACGGCGCGACCACTGGCGGGTTTGCCCTTGATTGTCCAGCCGCGCATATCTGGAATCACCCCTGACGGATAAGCTGCTGCAAGCAGGGGATAGGCTGCTTTATCAAAAGTCTGCCCCAGCATCAGGGCATAGCCTGTAGGTACTGAATCAGAAGGCCACGGGATTGGAGCACCTACCGGAAATGAATCCTGCGGTGTCCATGATGTCCAGCCCCCCGTTGAATACTGGCTGCGGGTATAGCTTCTTGATGTGTTATAGACATAGTAAATTTGTGTTATTCCGGCATTTTTAAGCACAACCAGAGTACCTGCAAGATTCTCCGGGTATTTCAGCGATGCGCTTGTATTCGCATTCAGTGGCTGATGGTACAGTCCCGGCGTTTTGTAATTATCCAGATTCTGGTTTGCACCAATCTCAATACTCTGACTGTTAAAAATATCCTGCGATGTAACATTGACATCATTGGTCAGTGGTTTGCCATTGACCTTACGCCCGTCAGGAACGCGTCTGTTTGCATTATCATTGGCAGCTTTCACCGCTTTCGGAGTCGCGGCAAATGTTTCAGAATCGCTGTTGGTGTCATTACTGAGCTGAACAAGCCCTTTTCGCGCTGTAGTAGCGTCCTGCGCAGTGTATTTCCCGTTAGCAAGGTCATACGCTGTCTTAACCGCCTTTGGCGTTGCCGCAAGCGTTTCAGAATCGCTGTTGATGGCGCTACTGAGCTGAACAAGGCCTTTTCGCGCTGTAGTGGCATCCTGTGCAGTATATTTCCCGTTAGCAAGGTCATAGGCGGCCTTTACCGCTTTCGGCGTTGCGGCCAGCGTTTCAGATTCACTATTGGTCGCGCTGCTTAACTGAGTAAAACCTTTTGCAGTCAGTGAGGCGTCCGGGTGGCGTCGTGACTGTTCGTGCTCTGCAATTTTGTCATCAACGTAATCCTGCGTCGCCATCACCGTTGTGGTGTCGATGGTCAGATCCACTGAGGCCACACTGCTGACGATGATGACCATGCGGCAGGTCTGCGAACGCCCTGAGCCTTCGGCAAGAGCGGGCTTATAACTTTCGGCCATGTTCGCCACAGCAATTAACGTTCCCGCATCATCGTACAGGCCAAGCTCACGCATCCAGAAACCGCCCACCTCCGGCGGGATGACCAGCTCTGCGATAATATAATTACTGTGTCGATTGTCCTGACTGATTTTATTCAGGGCATGTCGCCAGACCTCATTAACAAGTTTTGTCTGTCCGGCATCCGGCACCGGCAATTGACCGCCACCGTCCCCGACGGCCATCGTGGTAATGTTGACCTTCCTGCCTCCCGGTGCAGTCGCCGCTGCCAGCTTTGCTGCACCGGCAGTAGTGATAACGGTTTGGAACTTTGCGCTCATTATTCCTCACTTATCCTGGGTAAACCGTAATAACATCGCCGTCATAAGCCACACCACCGGCAAACAGATAACCGGGGATGTCCTGGGTAATATTCAGACCAATAAGGTGACGACTTGCAGGTTTGGCATCGGCAATCAGCCGTTCCATTTCCAGATACATCTCCTCCGTGATGCCGCTTTCCAGTACGCCGATATCAAGCCGGAAGGTGCCGGGCGGGTCGCTGTTTTCCCACCACTCCGTCACGTTGATGAGATAGCCGAGCGGCTCCACCACACGGCGAATCGCACCAATAGTGCCCTTATGGCAGTGAATGAAATACGCATCGCGGATAACGGCGCGTTTTGTCGCTTCCGGCCACTTTTCATCCCACCTGTCGACCGAAAACGCCCACGCCAGCCACGGCAGCAAATTTGCCGGGCAGGTGTCCGGGTTCCACAACTCACGAATCCTGACCGGCGTTTTTTCAATTTCCGCACAGGCTTTTGCGGCAGCGACTTCAAGCGGTGATGAGCCGGTCGGCAGCAGTCGCGAATCACTCATCCGAGCCTCCGGTCACGACGCTGTATTCGGTACAGAAAGACGCCTGCGTATTGTTGAGCACGATGTCGGCCAGCGGTGCAGCCAGTTCGACACGCTGCACGCCTTCCACATGCAAAGCGGCATAAATGGCAGACAGACGGATGTCGCGCCCAAGCCGGTGCTGTGCCGTGATGTACGCTTCCAGTTTTTTCACGGCGGCAGCGCGAATGGGTTCGCTTTCGGGGCCAGGGTAAAGGTAAAGCGTGGCATTTATCTGGTATTCAACGATGACGGCAGACTGCACGGTCACACGGTCGGCCACCGGTCTGACGTCCTCACCATTAAGGGCGTTGCGCACCACCGCCAGCAGGTCTTCGGATGCCACACCGTTATTTTCACGTGACAGCACAGAGATGGTGACGCAGGCCGGAGAAGGACTGGTGACAGAGATATCTGCGACACGCCCGTCGGCACTTCGACCATGATACTGATAGGCCCCCACCGACCCGGCGACGCTTAAACCTTCAAACGCCTGCTGAATACGCAGACGATAATCGGTGTCAGATTCCATCACGGCCGGTGTCGGCGGGAGGGTCGAATCATCTGCCGGGGTGATAATCAGGCGTGTGGTGTTGTAATTGGCACCAATCACATCAAGGTCATTACCGGCGGCACAGGCCAGCATCACCGCCCGTGCAGCCTCATTCACACGCTGACGCCAGATAAGCTCACGATAAGCATTTTCCTCCAGCAGTTTGACGAGAGGCTCAGATTCCAGCGTCAGGGTACGGGCGACCGCCTCCTGCTGGTCTTCCGGGTAAAGGGAAATCAGTGTCGCCTTGCGTTCGGCAAGAATGGTTTCAAAGTCCAGCTCCTCGACCACATCCGGTGCGGGTAGCTGGTTCAGGTCGATAATCGGCATGGTTTCAACTCACAGGGATGGTTAACGAAAGTGGCTGGCCGGTGTCGTTGTGCTGGCCGGTTAACGTGACCGTCATTCGCCCGTCAAAACTGCGCGCCGTGGTGACGGATGACAGGGTGACGCGGGGTTCCCATTTCAGCACGGCCATGTAACAGGCGACCTTAATCTGCAACTCAAGCGCCGGGGTCTGCGGCTGGTCAATCATTGACGCCAGCAACGAGCCGTAATCACGACGCATCACCCGTGAGCCGACCGGTGTGCGCAGGATATCGCCGATACTCTGGCTGATATGCTCAAGGTCAGTGACAGTCAGGCCATCACTGCGATTCATTCCGAGATAACGCGCTGTCATTTTGTCCCCTGCGTCCAGTTGTCACCTGACTTAACACCACCGTGACCGTGGTTATCCACCTGAACGCCGTTAGACGTGAATTTCCCGTCGGTATGCTCGATGTTGCCGTGCATCTTCCCGCCCTTCTGCACTTCCAGCGTGCCGGTAGTCAGTTTGTTAGTGCAGACCACCTCTGGTGTGTCCAGGGTGACGCGGGTTGATGCTTTCACCATGACCACCGGCACCGTGGCGGTAACAGAATCAGAAGCCGTCACGCTGGCCGTTTTAATTCCGCTTACCGTGAGTGCACTGGTTTCAGGTTCATACTCAATCACCGCCCCGTCAGGGAAACGGATATGCAGGGCATCCGCCGACGCAGACGGCGCGGGGTTATCGCCGGAATAAATCCCCGGCAGAACGAACGCCGTGTCGAGTTCACCACCCACGGCCAGAATCAGCACCTGCTCCCCCACGGAAGGTGCCCACCATGTGCGCGAACGACCGGCACGATGGGTCAGCCACTGAAGCCAGTCGGTGCACATGCCACCTGTCTGCACACGGCAGCGACCGGCTTTAAGGTCGGTTTCGACGACAAGGCCAGTACGAATCATGTTGCGCAGTGCGCGCGCGAGTTCCTGAATATTTGCGAGAGTGTTCATAACGGGAAGGATGCCGCCGGGTCATACCGGCGGCAATGTGACGATGAGGTGTCGGGAATGGCACAACTAACGCTCAAGGTGAGCCAGGATAATCTCTTCAATCATCTGCACATCCTCACCGGTAAAGCCGAGCAGAGGACGCGCCGGATAATCAATTTTCTTACCGTCTTTCCGGGTTTCTTCCGACAGACCGAACTGATGCACGCTGGCGATTTTCGGTGACTTCCCTCCGTAAAATTCCATTGATGCCTGTTCCGGGCTGGCACGGATATGCAAAAAACGACTGGTGATAAGTTTCGCAAACATTTTTCGCTTAACACGACCGGTCTTTTTTCTGGCGCTCTGCTGCTGGCGTGGCGCGTAGGGTGTGCCGTCCGGGGCTTTCTGTGCCATCACCCGACGCTGCTGACTCTGCCGCAGACGTTTCGCCAGTTCGGCACTCAGTCGCCGACGCCCTGACGGTGACAGCGATTCAATAAGTCCGGTCAGCCGGTCTTCAAAACGCTTAAACTCATTCATCCCACTTACTCACCAGTTCGCCATTGATATACAGCTCCATCGGGCGGGTGACCGGCTCCGGCGGCGGAGGTTCCGGGATATTCTTCACATGCAGTGCGCCGTCAACCTCACTGACCAGCGTGCGCTCGGTCAGCATCAGGCTGATACTGATATCAAAGCTGCTGTCATTGTTGATGTCTGCATAAAACGTGAAGCCCTTTTTCTGGCCTGCGTCGGTGGTCATGATGTCGGGCTGATTTTCCCGCAGCCACGCCAGCACCGGCACGATGAGCAGGTCAAAATCACCGGTAAAGTCGGTCACAATGACATTGAGCGTGTAACGCTTTTCGAATGACAACGACGCCGCCAGCGTGGAGGCAATACTCCCGTTATCCACGAATATCCGCAGCATATCGGGGTTAGTTTTCAGCACCGTGACGGCATCAGTCAGCGCCCTGCGCAGGCTGTCGGGTTTGAGCATCGTTTTCGTCCTGACAGTGTTTAATCATTTTTACCTGGCTGGCACAGCGTGCCAGCGCGTTCTCAAGCTGTCGGATATCGGCACTTAAATCGCCGTTCGTCTCCGGGTCACTGCCCGGCATCGGGCAAAGGCTCACTTTCGGGCAGGCGTTGGCGACAATCACTGGCGTCGGTGCAGGCCGGGCGCTGGTGCAACCGGCGCACAGCATCAGGCAGGCCAGCGCCGTACCAGCGGCGAAAATCTTCGTTTTCATTCAGTAACCTCGTGATGGTTTTCTCGCGCTGTGCTTCACGCTTCGCCGCGTTCTCCAGTTCCTGACGCAGTGCCACCTGCGCCAGCTCGTTTTTGTCTGCCCTGGTGATGGCAACATGAAGCTGATTTTTCAGCATGGTGATGGTCGTCTGCTGTTCACTGGCGACGTTATTCGCCCTGTCCAGCGAGGCGCGCAGGCTGGCATTTTTGTGTTTCACCAGAAACAGACCGGTCACCGCCAGCGATAACAACACGACCAGCACAATCATCAGCTTTGACATAGTTCCCGCCCCTCAAGACGCTGACGACAGGCTTTACGTATCAGCCGGAAAAACAGCGACGCCACAAGATAAATCAGCGCGGTAAAAATCCACCCGGCAGCGACCAGCGAGATAAACGTCGCCACCATCACTACCAGAGCCGCCGCCCGTCTGCGCCACGGCACCGGCTGCAAAAACAGCGACGTGACAATCTTCACGGCCAGCGATTCCGGTGGCAGCTCCCGCCCGTAGCGTTCCAGCACATACTCAGTGGCATACACGCCGACACCACCGGCAACCACACAGATAACCGTCGCCAGAATCGCCCAGGCGGCGACAAAATTGACGGCCACGCTCTGCTGGTAAATCAGGGACAGTGCCAGCATCAGCGCCAGCGACACATTCAGCATCAGTGAAAGGGATAATTTCTTCATGGTGTTTACTCCGTTTAAGCTGGTACACCGCCGGCGGTACGCCAGACGGTGACCAGTTTTTCCAGTGAATGCTCACGCTGACCGTAACCGGCACCCGGCAGGGACGCCCAGATATTGCGACAGCGTGAAATGGCGCGCTCAATGCGTCCCGCCCGGATGTCATCCAGTGCACCGCGTTCGCGGATCAACTGAATGGCGAGCCTGTCCTGTGACAACGGACTGAAATCCGGCAGGGCAAGCTGTTTGCGATAGTGCGGCCAGAACAGGTAAAGCTGCTGATAGCGACCGGAGGCCGTGGATTTTTCACCGCGACGGTTAAACACCTTCGCCGGTCGGCCATGCGCGAACGGGTGGTCACTGTAGTCAGTGAAAATTTCCGGCTTCCCGTCCAGTCCGGTGACTATCACGTCATAGCCCCGGTTTTTCGTCAGCGGATGATTCGCCGTCCCTTCGGACACGGCCAGCATGTCGAGAAAGGCGGCGATATTCTGATGCGTGTTAATTACCGGCATTACGGTTTCCCCCTGCCCTTAAAGCGGCGCTGAATGGCAATCTCAATCACCTGATAACCGGCGATACCCAGCATGGAGCCGATGCCGCACACCGCAGGCAGTGACAGGTCAGGAAACTGCACCAGAACAACACCGGCAACCATCGAGACAAAACCACCGAGCAACATGCGCCCGATAAACAGACGCGGGGTGATGGGTTCACCACCGGCAAGCACCTTGCCGACAACAATCAGCACCCCAATCATGAAAAGCGACAGGACGCTTTTTTCTTCTGCTGTCATGCGTTACTCCCAAAGATTGACAGTTTCAGCCACGGGCGCGGTCTGAACGTCGGGCAGTTCGACGGCGGTGCCGTGTGGCAGCACCGCACCCAGTTCAGCCAGTCCCGGATTTGCGGCGAGCACGGTCTCAACCACGCCCTCAGTGCGCCCGTAATACCGGACACAAATGGCGTCGAGCGTGTCGCCCTGTAGCGCAAAGGTCTTCATCAGATTTGACTCACGATGCAGCGCGGCTTGTCCTGGATACGCGCCACCGCCCAGCGCATATCCCGCCACAGTTCATCAATGGTGCTGTCAATGCTGTCAGCCTTCTTGTCGCCTTTCGCACTGGCATCCACGCCGCGATAACGCTCATAAAGCGACGCGGTCGCCATCGCGCACACGGCGCGCTCGTAGTAAAAAACCTTGATGCTTTCACCGTCGATGTCGTCCGCCGGAACGTCCGCCAGACGCGTAAAACCGGCAGCAATTTTCTGTTCGCGGTACTCGTACAGCTCCGCATTCGTTTCAGCCATGCCTGACTTGATGGCCTCACGCAGACGGGCGGGGGCGACGGTCTGCTCAAGGCGCATACGTTCCCGGACGCGCTTCGGGTCGATATCGGGAAAAAAGAACGTGTTTTTAATCACCGGCTCGTCGCCTGCCGGTTGCGGGATAACCACCGTACCCTCACCGGACACGGGAGCCTCCTTTCGCGGAATAATCAGCGTCATCATGACTACCTCTGAAAAGTCGGGCGGTGGACGCCGGTGCAGTGTCAGGTGATTCACCGTCACTGACCGGCGTGCCGCCCTGGCGCGGGGCGCATTCGGTTGTTAACTGGCTTTCTTTTTCGGGCGTCCACGTTTTGCCGGTGTCACGCTCCGGGTCTTACGCGGGGCGCGGGTGGCCGCTTTTGGCTGCGGCTCCGGCTTCGGTTTCAGCTCCCGCTCCAGTCGTTCAATCTCTTTTTTGACGCCTGCCTGGCAGTCGAGCTGTGTCGCACGTTGCAGGTGCGCCAGCGCACCGGCGGCATCACCAGCGTCACGCAGAAACAGACCGGTAATTTTGTGCAGCTTTGCGCGCACTTCATCAGGCATGTCAGCCGTGGCGGTCAGTTCAAGGGTCTCCGTCAGCAGGCGGGTATCCACAGACTCACCGGCAGCGTGAGCGCGCATGGCCGCAAGCGCTACCTCCTCGGTGAACATGTACGGCGGGGTACGGCGGTGTTTACCCGGCATGGTCAGACCGTACTTCAGGGCATAACGGGCAATCTCCAGCGCACCGGCAATATCGCCGGTATCCAGACGCCACAGCATGACCGTCATCAGAATGTCATCCTGTGCACCTTTGCCCTGCTCCAGCACGCCGTTCACCCACGGCAACCAGAACGGCAGCAGTTCGCGTTTTTTCGCGGCCTTCAGCTCTTTTGAATAAATCGCTTTCAGTGTGCGCTGGTCTGCGGCGAGCTTAACCAGCATCTGCTCATAGACAGTTGCATGTCGCAGCGGGGCGGCTTCCCGCTGCGCGGTCATCGCTGCCGAGACCCGCATCATGTGGCGCTGTGCGGGACTCGTCATCGGTTACGCTCCCGGCTCTGCGGTCGCTTTAGCCGGTGTGGAGAAATCACCGACCTTAATTTTTTCCACCAGACAACCGGCGGCGTAGTCTTCCACCACGTAATCAATGTTCATTGACTCGTAGTTCTCCACGCGGTCGAGTTTCGGGTTTTCCTCAATCACGCGACGATGGCTGTCATCCATGTAGTAGATGGACAGGTTTTCCAGCTTCGTGATGAGCATCGCATCCGCCGGGAAGTACGGGACGCGTACCGCCGGCAGGTTACCGATGCGTTTCTGGCTGATGATGACGTCAGCGGCCAGCATTTCGCTGTTGTCCTGCTCTTTGTTAACGATGGGAAAATACTTGTCCGCCAGTAGCTGACGCCCCACAATCACCACAAGGTCAGGGTCTTCCTGATACCACGGCTCAATCAGGTTGTTGGTCGCATCCATCACCAGTGCATCGAGGCTGGCATAATCACCGCCCTTACCCACGCGGATGACTTCAGAGGTGGTGCGGCCTTCCTCGTCAGTGACCTTGCTCATCACGCGCGCCGGGGCTTCATTGCGGTATTTCTGCAGCCAGCCGACCGCCACATCCTGCAACATCGGATTACTGTTGCGGTCAGAGGTTTCGGCACGCTTCACGCCGTTAAAACCGGCCATGATGAAATCAAGGGACTGGCGTTTGATAATGGCGTTACGGATACGGAGCTGGAAATCCTGATAACGCGCCCACAGGTCCAGCGTTTTGTAGCGGATATAAAAATCGAAGTTAATCTGGTCGCATTCGTACTTGTTTGACGCCAGCTTCGAGAAGTCCTTCGGCTGACGCTCGGTGCCACCGGCGGTGTCGGTGGTGCTGGCGATGGAGCCGGTGACACCAATACCAATTTTTTCCCCTTTCATTTCGCTGACCGGCACAATGTTGATGCGGGTCAGAAAGTCAGAGGACTCCTGCATGGTGTTCATCAGGGTCTGGGTGACCGACGGTTCAACGGTGAATTTTTTCGACACATCACCGGCGTCGATGCCGTTCAGTTCGGCAACACGGGACAGGTAGGCATTAAATTTAAAGCGGGTTTCCTGGCGCATAGTTTTTCCTGAAATTAAGGGTTAATCGTGAAGGTTTTCCCGGACTGACTGACGCCGGTCAGCAGTTCGTCATCAGGGCGTCACCGCCACCGCCGGTGGCTTTGCTGCGGCGCTGCTGGGTCAGACTTTCGGTGTGGTCGAGACTGCTTTTCAGGCGGGTGAATGCCTGACTGGTTTCATCCGCCCTGTCAGTCACATCCTGCTTAAGTGCGGAAAAGGCGGTTTCCATCTCAGCAAGGCGCTGCTCAGTGGCGCTCAGTTTTTCCTGCACATGCTCAGCGACAGCGGTCACCGCTTCATGCACGTCATTCAGACGGGCGTCATCGCTGGCCTGTTTGCGGCCAAAAATGGATTTCACCTTTTCGGTCAGGGCGGTGAACACGGTTTCAGGCAGGTCTTCAAATTCCAGCTCAACAGGCGTTGCCACTGAAATCAGGTTTTCAGGGCTTAATTTGAAGCGGTTCAGGGGGTTGTGTTTTGCCGTGCGGCAGAATTCCAGGTATTCCGTGCCGAGGCTTGCCGGGTCATCGGTGACGGCCAGCCCCACCAGATAACATTTGCCTGTATTGGCAAAGTTCGGCTGAATTTCCATTGAGGTATAGACCTTCTGCGCGGCCTTGTTCATCGCGATAAGGTCATCGGTCGGGGTGATTTTCGCAAACAGCGCCCATTTGCCTTTCAGCGCCGAATCATCGTCAATCTTTTCGGCCTTCAGTTCGGCCACATCGCCATAACGTTTAAAAATGCCGTCAGGCAGGATGCCGCGCAGATGTTCCAGGTTAATACGGCAACCATAGACTCGCGGGTCAAAGGTTTCGGCCATTTCCTGAATATCCTGCGCACTGATGACACGCCCGTCACAGGTGTCACCCTCAACGCCGATACGAAAGAATTTTGAGACTTTTTTTGCCATTGTCAGGAGTCCTGAATAGTGATTAGAGGAGTCACATGTCGGCATCAGTTTCCCGACGATGCGCATCCTCCGCCATCAGTCCCGGATGGCTTATCACTGACACAACAGCACCTTAGCGAATCGCGGGGCGCGACTCAGTAGCCTTGCCGTGTATTCATCACGGCGAGGTATTCATGACCATCACCACAGACACCACTCTTTTACACGACCCGCGTCGTCAGGCGGCGCTGTTGTACTGGCAGGGGTTTTCCGTGCCGCAGATTGCCGCCATGTTGCAGATGAAACGCCCGACGGTGCAGAGCTGGAAACAGCGCGACGGCTGGGACAGCGTTGCCCCCATCAGCCGTGTCGAAATGAGCCTGGAAGCGCGGCTGACCCAGCTCATCATCAAACCGCAGAAAACCGGCGGTGACTTCAAGGAAATTGACCTGCTGGGACGCCAGATTGAACGACTGGCACGGGTAAACCGCTACAGCCAGACCGGCAACGAGGCAGACCTTAATCCGAACGTCGCTAACCGCAACAAAGGCGGGCGTCGCAAACCGAAAAAGAATTTTTTCAGTGACGAGGCCATCGAAAAGCTGGAGCAGATTTTCTTTGAGCAGTCTTTCGACTATCAGTTGCACTGGTATCGCGCCGGGCTTGAGCACCGCATCCGCGATATCCTGAAATCCCGCCAGATTGGCGCGACGTTTTATTTTTCCCGCGAGGCACTGCTGCGCGCCCTGAAAACCGGTCATAACCAGATTTTTCTGTCGGCCAGTAAAACGCAGGCGTATGTGTTCCGCGAATACATCATCGCCTTTGCCCGTCTGGTGGACGTTGACCTTACCGGTGACCCGATTGTCCTGGGCAATAACGGCGCAAAACTGATTTTTCTCGGCACCAACTCCAACACCGCGCAGAGCCATAACGGCGACCTGTACGTCGATGAGATTTTCTGGATCCCGAATTTTCAGGTACTGCGTAAGGTGGCATCAGGTATGGCCTCACAGAGTCACCTGCGCTCGACCTATTTCTCCACCCCGTCCACGCTGGCGCACGACGCCTACCCGTTCTGGTCAGGTGAACTGTTCAACCGGGGACGCGCCAGCGCCGCCGAACGCGTGGAAATCGACGTCAGTCATAACGCCCTTGCCGGTGGGCTTCTCTGTGCGGACGGCCAGTGGCGGCAGATTGTCACCATTGAGGACGCCCTGAAAGGTGGCTGCACGCTGTTCGACATTGAGCAGCTTAAACGCGAAAACAGCGCCGACGATTTTAAAAACCTGTTCATGTGTGAATTTGTTGACGACAAGGCGTCGGTGTTCCCGTTCGAGGAGCTGCAACGCTGCATGGTCGACACGCTGGAAGAATGGGAAGACTATGCGCCGTTTGCCGCCAATCCGTTCGGCTCCCGCCCGGTCTGGATTGGTTACGACCCGTCACACCGTGGCGACAGCGCCGGATGCGTGGTGCTGGCACCGCCGGTGGTGGCCGGTGGCAAATTCAGAATACTTGAGCGTCACCAGTGGAAAGGCATGGACTTTGCCACTCAGGCTGAATCCATCCGCAAACTCACCGAAAAATACAACGTCGAATACATCGGAATTGATGCCACCGGCCTCGGTGTCGGCGTGTTCCAGCTCGTGCGCTCGTTCTATCCTGCCGCGCGCGATATCCGCTACACGCCGGAAATGAAAACCGCAATGGTGCTCAAGGCCAAAGACGTTATCCGCCGTGGCTGTCTGGAATATGACGTCAGCGCCACCGACATCACCAGCTCGTTTATGGCTATCCGCAAGACCATGACCAGCAGCGGACGCAGCGCCACCTATGAGGCCAGTCGCAGCGAGGAAGCCAGCCACGCCGACCTCGCCTGGGCGACCATGCACGCCCTGTTAAATGAGCCACTCACCGCCGGTATCAGCACCCCGCTGACATCCACCATTCTGGAGTTTTACTGATGAGCAAGAAAAAAGGGAAAACACCGCAACCTGCGGAAAAAACAATCACCGCCAGCGCTCCGAAAATGGAGGCATTCACCTTTGGTGAGCCGGTGCCGGTACTCGACCGCCGTGACATTCTGGATTACGTCGAATGCATCAGTAACGGCAGATGGTATGAGCCACCAATCAGCTTTACCGGTCTGGCAAAAAGCCTGCGTGCTGCCGTGCATCACAGCTCACCGATTTACGTCAAACGCAATATTCTGGCTTCAACGTTTATCCCGCACCCGTGGCTTTCCCAGCAGGATTTCAGCCGCTTTGTGCTGGATTTTCTGGTGTTCGGTAATGCGTTTCTGGAAAAGCGTTACAGCACCACCGGTAAGGTCATCAGACTGGAAACCTCACCGGCAAAATATACCCGCCGTGGCGTGGAGGAGGATGTTTACTGGTGGGTGCCGTCCTTCAACGAGCCGACACCTTTCGCGCCCGGCTCCGTATTTCACCTGCTGGAGCCGGATATTAATCAGGAGCTGTACGGCCTGCCGGAATATCTCAGCGCCCTTAACTCTGCCTGGCTGAATGAGTCGGCCACGCTGTTCCGCCGCAAGTATTACGAAAACGGCGCACATGCCGGATACATCATGTACGTCACCGATGCCGTGCAGGATCGCAACGATATCGAAATGCTTCGCGAAAACATGGTTAAGTCGAAAGGCCGCAATAACTTTAAAAATCTGTTTCTCTATGCCCCGCAGGGGAAAGCCGACGGAATTAAAATTATCCCGCTCAGTGAAGTGGCGACGAAGGACGATTTTTTTAATATCAAAAAAGCCAGCGCCGCTGACCTGCTGGATGCGCACCGCATCCCCTTTCAGTTGATGGGCGGCAAGCCGGAAAACGTCGGGTCTCTGGGTGATATTGAGAAAGTGGCAAAGGTCTTTGTCCGCAATGAACTTATCCCGCTACAGGACAGGATTCGGGAAATAAACGGCTGGCTCGGTCAGGAGGTCATCCGCTTTAAAAACTACTCACTGGACACTGACAACGGCTGAACATCGCCGCCTGCGGGCGGCTTTTTTACACCCCGTCAGCACGCCCTCACACGCTCACCTCCGCGCAAAACAGCCCGCAGACACACCAGCGCCCCGGCGCACAATCTAAACGCCATTACGACGCGCTGAGACGCTGAAAAAATAAAATCAGCACCACCGCCAGCGCGCAGTGCTTTCCCCGCCTCGCCCGCCCGCTTCATGAGTCGGTTCTAATGCAGTTGCATTGTAATCACAACACCTTGCCACTGGCTGATTGACTGATATAGATTATGCTTTTGTTTAACATGCAATTTAATGCAATCACACGCATAGTAGGATAATAAGCTCATGGCGAGAAAAAAAGCAGAACATACCCCAAAAACTAAAGAAGAAAAGGAGCTTTTAGATCAAAGCATAGTTGAAATGCAAAAAATCACTGACCATGAAATACGTGAGTTCCCGATAAGTGTTATTGTGGACAAATTTCAGAATGGTCTTGAAGAAGATGAGGCAGAGCTTTTTATACCTGACTACCAAAGGGAGTTTATCTGGAACAACAAGCAAAAATCCCGTTTCATTGAATCTCTGCTTTTAAATCTTCCTATACCTTACATATTCGTTGCCGATATTGGTTCAGGTGAAAATGAAGGTAGACTTGAAATTGTTGACGGTAGCCAACGAATAAGAACCCTACACCAATTTACCAATAACAAACTAACTCTTGAAGGCCTGCAGAAATTAGTCACAGCCAATGGTTTTAAATATTCTGATTTCAGTACTCCCCGTCGCCTACGTTTTGATAGAAAAACTATTCGAATGATTGAACTTACAGAACATTGTGACGAAGAGACAAGAAGGGAAATTTTTGACCGTCTGAATACTGGCGGAAAAAAACTAACAACAATGGAACAACGGCAAGGTAGCCATGATGGGCCATTCCTTGCATTTATCAATGAAATTTCCGAAGATCCTCTATTTCATAGCATCTGTCCTTTGGGAGATGCAAGAAAACGTCGCTCTGAATATCCAGAATTGGCACTACGCTACTTTGCCTACACTGAAGAATATCTTGATTTCAGAAAAAGCGTTGATGAATTTCTTACAACCTATTTAAAACGTAAAAATGCCGAATATACAGATGAAAACGCAGCTATGCTGGCGGAAAAATTTCATAAAATGTGCCAATTCATTAATACACATTTCCCAAATGGTTTCAGAAAGGTGAAAAACGCCACCACTGTTCCTAGGATTCGTTTCGAAGCTCTTGCCGTCGGTGCAACATTAGCACTAGAGGAAGAACCCAATTTAGTTCCTAAAAATATTGATGACTGGATCAACTCGAAAGAGTTTATCACGCACACACGTTCAGATGCCAGCAACTCTAAACCCAAAGTTAAAGCACGCATTGAATATGTAAAAAACAAGTTGCTTGGGAAAGACATTCCAGAAAATATTGTCGACGAAGATGAAAATGAAGATGAAGATGAAAATATGGAGTGAGGCCAAGTAAATGGAGGAGATGACAAGTAAAATTCTTTTCCAAGAAAGAATGCAAGATATTAATGAATACTTCTCATTCATTCAGTTACTAATAAACAAAAAACCATCTCTAGTCTATAAAGAGAATACAAGCGATGCGCCTATACAACAACCCATTGATATTGATATGACTCATATTTTAAAGGCTAATGCATTTATTATATTGTACAATCTCATTGAAGCAACCATTTCCAATGCAATAGAAGACATTCATAATGTTTTAATGTCTAATGAATCATTATGTGCAGATACTGTAAATGAAAACCTTACAAGAGTAGCATTTCATAGTTTACAATCACCAAATGGGAAAATAGATTTCTCACAAGGGAACATTGCAAAAGTTATATTTAAAGAGTGGCTAAACGCTCACAAAAAACTTATCCAATCAAATAAAAATCCGTTATTTTCTGGAAATGTTGATGCTAGAAAAATTAGAGAAGTCGCTGAAAAATATGGCTTCTCAGCAGATACAGATTCAGAAATAACGCGAAATGGTTGCAATTTACTTCCAATAAAAAAGGCCAGAAACGACCTTGCTCATGGTTCTGAATCATTTAGAAACAAAGGCAGAGATACATCTATTGATACACTAACAGAAATGAAGGATGAAGTTTTTCATTATCTCAACTGCATCCTTGAAAATATACAAACTTATCTTGATACTCAGGCTTATTTAAGAGCGGCGGGGTGAAACTCTTTCAAATGATGTACTATTGAAAGACCAATCGCTTTACCTAAGTTTACAGGAACAGCATTACCTATCATACGCCCGACATTTTTCATTTTGATCGGCTCGCCCGGTTGGGTAAATGAATATGTAACAGGAAACGTTTGAAGTAATGCTGCTTCCCTAAGTGAGATTGCACGATGCTGCTCGGGATGACCAAAACGTCCATTACCAAAACCATAACAAAGTGTAGTTATCGTTGGACTCGGTTTATCCCAAGACATACGACCATAAACACTGGCATATCCCTGCCCACTTTTCTTGGCATGACATGAAGCGATTAATTCAGCAGGCCAATCCCTCCATGTCCCCCCCGGTTTTGAATGTAGAATACGTTTGAGATTAATTTCACTCAATCTACTCGCCTTATGGAGAGGGTCTTTTGGATCTGCTTGTCCCGCTTCAATCGAAGGTAAATTACCAATGCAATCCCTAACTGTCAGCTTTACCGATGTTTGTGGTTTCATCAGAGAAATCGGCGCAAATTTAGATGCGAGTAATACATGCCTCACTCTGTTTTGCGGAACCTCAAAATCTACACATTCAATCTTATTTGCCCAAACATAATAACCCAATGCTATTAAGGTATTATAAAAATCATCATAGACAGAATGTTTTGTCACATCAGGAACGTTTTCCATTGTAACTATTTCTGGTTTCGTGTCTTTTATTAAACGTTCAAACTCATATAATAACGGCCACTTTTTATCATTTTTTTTATCTTTTCCCTGAGTATATTTAGAAAATGGCTGACAAGGTGCACATCCGGCCAATACTTTAACACTTGCCCCTTCAAAAAGATTTTCGATTTCATCTTTTGTCACCAGAGATATATCTTTTTCAATAAAAAGTGCATCATTATTGCTTTCGTATGCAACACGACACTCACCTTCTAAATCAATGCCTGCGACAACGTCCAATCCGGCCAAATGTAAGCCGTGCGTTAAACCGCCAGCACCGCAAAAAAGATCAACAACTTTTACCGCCATCTTAGTCTCCGAATGATTTCTAAGCGGAGTATAACTGGATATCCAAAAAATCTCGAGCGTTTTAACACAGCCACAATTCCAGATGGCTACGTACAGTAAAATAATCTCTTGCTTTGAGCGTCTTAGCTTAGAGATAACTTATTAATCCCAAAAACAATTTCTGTTTGTAAAAATCCCGGCCACTCATCAGCAACCGGATACGTGAATTGTTTCCCGTCATAATTTACGGTCGCCCCACGCGCCAGCGCCTCAAGCTCCCATCGCTGAGGCCTGATACCGTTCTGAGCAAGATCAACGCGGATACGGGTAATTTGCAATCGTTCCGACCGGGTCAGTCTGGCCGATGGCGCTATTTCATGCGGTTTTAACGGGCTTCCGTTTCTCTGCTGACGATTTGGTGTTCTCAGCCCGTGTTTTAATGCGCCCCTGAGCGCCCTCACGACCTCCGGTTCATTCCATTCAATAACACCGTCATCAACCAGATTAAGCACTGCTGCGGCGTGCTCAGAAGGTGTGGGAGCCGGTAACGAAGTATCACCACCGGTGAGCTTTCCACAGTTATTGACAGGACTCCGAGGCGCGGCGATGCCGCTTTTTAAAGTCAAAGGCTCAACGACCGGAACTTTCGGCACAATGCGCCAGTCCGTCGTTCTGGTGATATGAATATGACGCGCGCCGAGATGCGGCGCGTAAATGCCGACCACTCTCTCGACTTCCTCCTCGTATTCGTTGACGTCATCCGACGGACTACGGGCAACCCTGACAGTCTGACTATCGCGCGGGACATTTGCCCCGCCCTGCGCGCTGATATACAACGCAAAATCACCACTGTCTGCGGCGGCGCGTGCAGCCTCGACGCGCTCGTCAAACTCATCAGCAATGCTGACGCCGCGCGGCAATTTGCGTAGTTCACGGTAAGCCCCCATTGTCGGCAGACCAACCGTTTTAAATTGCGGGATGCGCCACGTTGACGCCCATGCGGTAACAGCCGCGGCAGTGTCTTTCAGCGGTCTGCCGGTATCATTATCGAGCTGACCATCCAGTGCATATCCGTCGATATTTTTTGAGATGTATTTCGCGATATACCCCGCAGCACCACCCCGGTTAAGGTGTTTCGCCTGAAAACGGTTTCGCGCGGCTCCTCTTTCGTCGCCATCCTCTTTGAGCGCATAGCGACGCATGATTTCGATAATCTGGTTACGCTGGCGTGGATTACAAAAAAGCATCATATGCCAGTGCGGCGTTCCGTCGTGGTGTGGCTCGACGACTCGCAAACCGTAGACCTGTAAATCATTATCCTTGAATGCCGTGCGCATCAGGCTCCAGATACGGCAGAGATAACGCTGCGCATCCTTTGGATTAAATGCCTCATCATTCCAGCCGTGATTTAGCTGGACGGTTTTACTTTCGCCTTTTCTGACCTGACGTGTCGGATGATACTTTGACGGCGCGGTCAGCGTGATAAACATCCCCACATCACCCTCTGCGGCGGCGTAACGCTCAATACCGGCGATGGTGTTCATCAGCTCCATCCGGCGAATTTCAGGATTAGAAATACTGCCCATCACCTTACTGATAAGGTCGATGCGCTCGCCGGTTTCCCTGTTTTCAAGGTCACACGATTTAAGAAATTCCAGATTTGCCTGGCGGCGTGCACGTACATCACGAATGGCATGTTTACTGGCATAAGGAGAACGGTCTTTATTCACCTCCCCGACAGCAATCAGTAACGCCTCATGCCAGCGCATACGCTGGCCTTTAAGCTGATGAGTCCACCACTCATCGTTAAACAGACGGGCAATGGCAGAATATGCCTGCCTCGTGGTTATCTGTCCTTTACGGTATTTTTTCCAGTAGAGCGGGGAAATATTGAAAGCACGTGCAGCGCCAGCAACATGACCATACAGATGATCCTGCGCCTCATCCGTAAACAGCGATTCTTTTTCGCCATGCGCATCCACCCAGGCATCGCAGAGTTCCTCATACATCATGAAAAGCTGCGATGAGATACGGGCGGCAAACTTTTTCAGCTCCTTGTCATTCATCCCCGGCAGACGCGCATAATGGTCACGCTCTGCCAGAAACAGCAACGACGCGTCGGTGTTCATTTCATGGCGCTGATTCACACGCTCAATGCGCGGCCATAAACGACGCTGAAAAGTGGATGTGAGAAAATAAAACCCGTGCACCGGGCTTTTATTGCGCCGGATGTAGTCATAGCGTGAAGTAAACAGCGAGCGCAAAAAGTAAGGCAGGCGGTTAATCGTGGATAAAACACCTTGCACCTGACGCATCTCGTCACGTGTAAGAGGTCTTTCTCGCCCGACGGCCTCGCGTGGCGCGTTCCATGCATAAGCACCGGTAAACGCCTTACCGGTGCCTGCGGCAAATGCTGACGGAGGGACAAAACGCCCGGAGGCTTTAACGGCCATGTGAGCCAAAAGCCTCTGAACAACGCTTGCTGAGTTGCTCAACCTGCGCGTTTAAATCAGCAAAAGATTTTGCGCTTCCGGTCAGAATATCGTGATGCATCATGCCGGAAACGAGCTGGCTTAATTTCGGGTAATAACCAACCACCGCCAGCCATTCCTGACCGGCGTTTTTACCGCTTTCCGCTCTCTTTTTCTCGTGGAGAATAAACTGAAAGCTGTCACTGGTAACGACATAACGTTCGCCAATTTCAATACGAATACTCATGCCGTTCTCCGGTAATGTTTGTTTTTTGCTTCAAAGACTGACTGACAGGAAACACAACGCGTGGCTGACGGATAAGCCGCACGACGGGCAGCAGGTATTGGCGCGTCACACTCTTCGCAAACCAGCGCAGAAGCACCGAAATGTTTTACCCTTGACGCGTTAATCTGGCGCTCCAGTAATTCAGCCTGTTGTTCCTGAATAAAATCTACGTTGTCCTGCATTATCAGCTCCTTTTATCGTTAAGTTTCCTGGATACATCAGCGCAATAACTGGCAAGTTCTGTCGTTAATTTTGTCAGTTCATCCACTGAGGAAATTTGCTTGTGGAATACAGCGCGTTTAACAAGTAAATTGACCACATCAGACAGGAGGTTTAATTCATTCTGATAAATCGCGATAACAGATTCAGTTATGTCGCGTTTTTCTTTATCAAGACAAAGTTGAATAAGAGACAAATCACCATTTTCCATAACGGCGATTTTTAAGGCGTTATTCAGTAATACAACTGAATGGGAACAGGACATCAAAGTACCTCCCCGCGAGACAATCCGATATTGTGAAATTTTTCCGACTCCTGACTGAGCAGCTCGACTATCTCCACGCGGGATAACTCGGCCTTTGTGATGTGGCGAATCATGGCGTCAAGATGAGAAGAAAAGCGCGTCGCAGCGTCGGCCTGTGCTTCGGTTCTGGCCTGTTGCAGCAGTAATGCGTATTTACCGCACTGATTTTCAGAAACTGTATGCATGACTTTCTCCAGGCAAAAAGAAGCCCCGCACGATTAAGTGCGTTAAAAACTCTGGTTAATTATTTAATGCAGATATTGCTCTGGTTTTACCGATGTCAGAATTGTCGGTGCATACTCAAACAGGCTAAACAATTCACGTAATGCACGGAATAAAGCATCACGCCAGTAACATGACTCTTCATTAATTCGCCAGTATGGCTGGTTGAATTCTTTTTCAGTCAATCCGGCATGCATAAATAAAGTACGGCGCTGACTGACAGTTAAAAAGCTAATATATGCATACTCACTTGCACCGACCTGACGGCGTTTTGAGAATGCCCCACGCAATTCATCAATTGCACAAACCAGCCGTTCACGTTCGACGTCGTTCATTTCTTCAAAACGCATCGTTGCATGACGCTGTTTTAACTGCGCATGGAAGCAAACCGTTAGCCGTTCGCGCTCCATCATCTGATTATAATAATCACATGTCTCCTGCCAGCGAGGGACTGCAAGATGCTTACCAATTATCCGGCGCATAGTTGCTGGTTGTTTTTCAACGAGATTGAGCGTCATCACTGTCATTTCCATACCCTCCGGCTTTTCAGAAAGGTCAGAGCCTTCTTTAACGGACTCTGTTTTTTGGTGCGAATAATGATGCCTTTGCGCCCCTTCCCATGGGTGATGGTGAAGTCAATCGCCCTGGGGCTTTCGTTACGCAATAACTGAGCAATACAACGAGGTTCCTGCATAACTCCTCCTGAAACAGAGCCGGTTTTTAGCCATGTCCGGCACATGGTCTTGTGATATGCTCCAAACGCTACACTCCACATGTATGCAATTAGTTAATAACACAAGGGAAAAAATCATGAATAATGAAGAAAAGGTAAAATTTCTCTTTGAGCAAACTTGCGTGGTAATCAGCTCCTCCATACCTCACATGAACCCCAACGTTACGCTGGATAAGCACACTCAACGTCTCTTTGACTCGATTTATCCAGTATTGGAAAAAAAGCTCGAGGAGAAATTAGCCTCCAGTTAATGCATCATTCGTCATAAGACAGAAAATCAATGACGCCAGCGATAACGCTGATATCTTTGCCGGACACCTGTTTATCTAAGCGTCCGGCCTCTTCTTTAATGAAATCCCCGATTTTTACCGCCAGTTCTAAAATTTCTCTCTGCGTCAGTGCCTTATCTGTGCCGCACTGGTTCGCACTATTTTTATTCGCCATGACTTTCCCCTTATGCCGTCCGCCCCGTTGCCGACAGCCTGATTTAGCAATGATTTAAAGCCCCATCCACAGCAGCCACGCGTCGCGCTGTTCAACCGGTCGGTTGTAGAATGCCTCACGCACAGCACGATTAAACTCTGGAATAAAAACCCACTTCTCACCGACACGAGCGTTCGGCTTACTTGGATCCCGAAGCTCAATAACTGGCAATTTATTCTCTTTTACCATCTTGACTACAGCCGTTTCTGGCTTACCAAGTAACTCTGCAAACTTAACCGTATGTACCGCATCAAGCGGGTACTGAATCACATAGTCACTGACTCCCATTGGTTAGCCCCTTTTTGCTTTCGTGTTACCCTTGTTAGTTCCAGTCCCTTACAAGTCGCTCCTGTCCTTACTAGGGACTGGTTTGTGCACCCCAAAAGGTTCTTACCTTTAGACCTTTTGCGGCAATATAGTCTTTAACTAGGAACCATGTCAAATGAAAGTAGCCGATAAAATTAAGGCAATACGTAAAGCAGAGGGTTTAACTCAAGTAAAGTTTTGTGAAATCAGCGGCCTAGCACTTAGCACGTTAAAAAATTACGAGGGAGGACATGCAGAGCCCGGCTTGGGAGTGGTGATGAAAATCACAAACACCCCTCAGTTTCAGAAATACACCCTTTGGCTAATGACAGATAAAACAGCTCCGCAAGCTGGTCAGATTGCACCGGCTCTCGCACACATTGGGCGAGAACCAACAGAATCAGACCGCTCCGAGAAACAGACTGGTTAACTCTCTATAAACATTACATTTTCACCATTTGTTACCAAGATGGTGAGTACAGCGCCGGAGGGCTTTCTTATGTCAATTAAGAAGCTCGATGATGGTCGCTATGAAGTGGACATTAGACCTCGCGGTCGCGACGGAAAACGCATCCGCAGGAAGTTTGAAAGAAAAGCTGAGGCGGTGGCATTTGAGCGGTACACAATCGCCAACGCCAGCCAGAAAGAATGGGCAGGCCAGCGAACAGACCGCCGCCCCCTGTCAGAGCTGTTAGAGGCATGGTGGAAGTATCACGGCCAGAATCACGAACACGGAGAAAAAGAGCGAGGGCATTTGCGCAAAACCATCAGCGGATTGGGTGACATACAGGTCAGCAGGTTAAATAAAAAATGCCTGATGGATTACCGCTCTGCTCGTCTACGCGATGGCATCAGCGCGGCGACGATAAATCGTGACATGTACCGCTTATCGGGCATGTTCACCAAGCTAATCCAGCTAGATGAGTTTTCCGGGCAACATCCGATTCACGGACTGCCGCCACTGGCGGAAGCCAACCCGGAAATGACGTTCCTGGAAAAAGCAGAAATCAAAAAACTGTTAAATGTTTTGACTGGTGATGACTTACTTGTCGCGCTTTTATGTCTGAGCACTGGAGGAAGATGGACGGAAGTTGCCACGCTAAAACCAGCACAGATTACAAGTTGTAGGGTTACCTTCCTGAAAACCAAAAACGGTAAAAAGCGAACCGTGCCGATTTCTGAGGAACTGGAGAAGAAAGTTAAAGAGGAGGCCAGCGCTAAATTGTTCAAGGTCGATTATGAGAAGTTTTGTGGAATTTTACGCAGAGTAAAACCTGATATCCCACCCAATCAGGCAACCCATATCCTGCGCCATACCTTCGCAAGCCATTTCATGATGAACGGGGGCAATATTATTGCGTTGCAACAGATTCTCGGACACGCAAGCATTCAGCAGACGATGGCCTACGCGCACCTTGCACCTGATTACCTGCAAAACGCAGTAGCATTAAACCCGCTAAAGGGAGGTTTAACGGTTTGATAACTAATCATGCAGCATAGTCCGTTTGCTATCGACCAAGACGATAAGCGCACCTTGCGATGTAACGTCGTCCTGATAGACGTCAAAGCTTAACCCGTCGGCCTGCGCTTTCCCAGCAGGTCTGAATTTAAGCGACCAGTTGTAACCACAGAGGATGGTCATAACACCTTTAAAAAGTGGGATGACCAGTTTAATGCGTTTACGCAAAGGGAGTTTTGAAGAAATGACAAACAGTTCCATAAACAAGATCCATTGCAGAGCCAGCGGCAGAAATATTGCCTATTTAGCCAAAGAGCTTGACACCGTGGCCGTTCCTTATCAACGAGGGCCAATGTGTTTCGGTGCTGGAACAACGGAATATATCAACATCCTGCTACCGTTCGGCACTGCTGCCATTGGCGCAGTTGCCGGTGTGTTAGCCGCTTATCTTAAAAAAGATAAAAAATTGCGGCTTGTTCTCGATGATGGAAAGTTGAAAGAAATTGATGCTTCCAATTACAAGCCAGATGAGCTTATTGCAGCCGTACAAAAAATCAGAGAACTCGACATACTCGATTAGGGAATTAGACCGACCGAGTGTCCACATAGTGTCCACACTTGGAGAACTTTGTAGCCCTTCCAGTCCCTTATAGGTTTTCTTAAGTTGCTGTTTTCTTAAGGGAACCGATGTAAGTGATTGATAAAAAAAACCCCCACATCATGTGGGGGAAGACAGGGATGGTGTCTATGGCAAGGAAAACAGGGTTTACTACTGGGAACGTGAGTTGCTACTACTCAATAGCTTCAACGATGAACTTTTTTGCCATTGCGTCACGTCGCGCAACTGCTCCATTCGCTGTTGATGTTTCTCGTTTAAAACCGCTTGCTGCTCCGGCGTTAACAGGTGATACATTTGGTTGCGGACTTTAGCCATCTCAACCTGGCGAGCGATCTGCTCTTTCGCCATTTTTTCTGCCTGAGCGCGCACAGCGTTTTCATCAAAATTTTCTGCGGTGACAAGGCGATGCATTGTCTCCACTTCGCTAACATTAACAGGAGGCTGTTCGTGCCGGGCCTGTTGCATAAGATCTCGCATCTGCTGACGCTGATGTTCGGTTAAACTTATGCCGTCGAACATATGGCTCTGCGTACTGCGCTGCGCAAGTTCTTCGCCCGGATGCCAGTTATCGCCTGAACCGACTTCAGCAGCGTGGCTTAGTGAACTGACTGCCAGCGTTGAGGCCATGACGGCAACGGTAACTATGCGCATCATTTGCTCCCAAAATCTTTCTGTCGCGATTCAACGATAGAGAGTTTACGATTCAGGCTGCAAACATGCGTCAGGGGGTGTAAAACAACGTAAAGTCATGGATTAGCGACGTCTGATGACGTAATTTCTGCCTCGGAGGTAATTAAAGAATGAATAAAATCTTGTTAGTTGATGATGACCGAGAGCTAACGTCCCTGTTAAAGGAACTGCTCGAGATGGAAGGTTTCGACGTGATTGTTGCCCATGATGGAGAACAGGCGCTTGATCTTCTGGACGACAGCATTGATTTACTTTTGCTTGATGTGATGATGCCGAAGAAAAATGGTATCGATACATTGAAGGCACTTCGCCAGACACACCAGACGCCTGTCATTATGTTAACAGCGCGCGGCAGTGAACTTGATCGCGTTCTTGGCCTTGAGCTGGGCGCGGATGACTATCTCCCGAAACCGTTTAATGATCGTGAGTTGGTTGCACGTATTCGCGCGATCCTGCGCCGTTCGCACTGGAGCGAGCAACAGCAAAATAGCGACAACGGTTCACCGACGCTGGAAGTAGATGCGTTAGTGCTGAATCCAGGTCGTCAGGAAGCCAGCTTCGACGGACAAACGCTGGAGTTAACCGGTACTGAATTTACCCTGCTCTATTTGCTGGCGCAGCATCTGGGCCAGGTAGTTTCTCGTGAGCATTTAAGCCAGGAAGTGCTGGGCAAACGCCTGACGCCTTTCGACCGTGCTATCGATATGCACATCTCCAACCTGCGCCGTAAGCTGCCGGATCGCAAAGACGGGCATCCGTGGTTTAAAACGTTGCGTGGTCGCGGCTATCTGATGGTTTCTGCTTCATGATAGGCAGTTTAACCGCGCGCATCTTCGCCATCTTCTGGCTGACGCTGGCGCTGGTGTTGATGCTGGTTTTGATGTTACCCAAGCTCGATTCACGCCAGATGACCGAGCTTCTGGATAGCGAACAGCGTCAGGGGCTGATGATTGAGCAGCATGTCGAAGCGGAACTGGCGAATGATCCCCCCAACGATTTAATGTGGTGGCGTCGCCTGTTCCGTGCCATTGATAAATGGGCACCACCTGGTCAGCGTTTATTACTGGTAACCACCGAAGGCCGCGTGATCGGTGCTGAACGCAGCGAAATGCAGATCATTCGCAACTTTATTGGTCAGGCGGATAACGCCGATCACCCGCAGAAGAAAAAGTATGGTCGCGTGGAACTGGTCGGGCCGTTCTCTGTGCGCGACGGTGAAGATAATTACCAGCTCTATCTGATTCGCCCGGCCAGCAGTTCTCAATCCGATTTCATCAACTTACTGTTTGACCGCCCGCTATTACTGTTAATTGTCACCATGTTGGTCAGTACGCCGTTGCTGTTGTGGTTGGCCTGGAGTCTGGCAAAACCGGCGCGCAAGCTGAAAAACGCTGCCGATGAAGTCGCTCAGGGGAACTTACGTCAGCACCCGGAACTGGAAGCGGGGCCACAAGAATTTCTTGCCGCAGGTGCCAGTTTTAACCAGATGGTGACTGCGCTGGAACGCATGATGACCTCCCAGCAGCGCCTGCTTTCTGATATCTCTCACGAGCTGCGCACGCCGCTGACGCGTCTGCAACTGGGTACGGCGTTACTACGCCGTCGTAGTGGCGAAAGTAAGGAACTGGAGCGCATTGAAACCGAAGCACAACGTCTGGACAGCATGATCAACGACCTGTTGGTGATGTCACGTAATCAGCAGAAAAACGCGCTGGTAAGCGAGACCATCAAAGCCAACCAGTTGTGGAGCGAAGTGCTGGATAACGCAGCGTTCGAAGCGGAGCAGATGGGCAAGTCGTTTACCGTTAACTTCCCGCCAGGGCCGTGGCCGCTGTACGGCAACCCAAATGCCCTGGAAAGTGCGCTGGAAAACATTGTCCGTAATGCCCTGCGTTATTCCCATACGAAGATTGAAGTGGGCTTCGCGGTAGATAAAGACGGTATCACCATTACGGTGGATGACGATGGTCCTGGCGTTAGCCCGGAAGATCGCGAACAGATTTTCCGTCCGTTTTATCGCACCGATGAAGCGCGCGATCGTGAATCTGGCGGTACGGGTCTGGGGCTGGCGATTGTCGAAACCGCCATCCAGCAGCACCGTGGTTGGGTGAAAGCTGAAGACAGTCCGCTGGGCGGTTTACGGCTGGTAATTTGGCTGCCGCTGTATAAGCGGAGCTAAACACCGCGCAGGGCAGCTTTTATAAGCCGGATAAGGCGTTTACGCCGCATCCGGCATTTGAGCGGATGCCTGATGCGACGCTGGTTGCGTCTTATCAGGCCTACTCTCCGCTTTTTATTTTCCCCACAAACGCCGCGAAAAATCTTCAATCTTGCCGCTAAGTCGGCGCTTCTGCATCGTCCGCGTCCAGCTTTTCGACAGCCCGGCAGCGGAGAGTAAACGGTGATACTGCTCATCATCAAACGGCATATGCCACGCAATGGCTATTGCCTCCTGCACGGTGACATCACTGACGCGGGAAACCAACTCCAGCGGCGCATCTGCAGATATCAACCCCGGCGCAATCACGCTATATAACCAGCCAGTTTTTCCGGCATTTTGCATCAACTGCGCCATATCGCTGATGTCAAAATGATAATTGAGTTTAAAGCACGGTGACCGCGGTTGGGTAACCTGAATCAAAGCCTCGCCCCAGCGGAAAATATCGCCAATATAAACATTGCTTTCCGTCAGACCGTCGGTTGAGAGGTTTTCACCAAACGCAGGCGCAACAAACAAATCCGCCTGTTCCGGAAATTCCCGCGCCCAATAAAGATAATGTTCACGAGGATAGTGACACAGCGCCCTGTCTGGTCCGCCATGAATTTTCTTCTCTGCCTGCTCGTCACCTTCCAGCCCCAGCTCTGTCAACATCAACTCGCCATCGACCTGGATTTTCGCAATCGCACTTGGACGGCTTTCCGGATATTCCCGAACCTTGCCTGCGTATACATCAACTGGATATCGCATCTGTTCCCTCTCCACCGAGAAATTTCCCCATTAGACCATATTTATTTTACGTCAGGCGCGCAAAATGAGAGCACGGTTCACATGATGACGCCTTAGAAATGTTATCAATGAGATGAATTTGAAACGCCATTTCATTATAAGGAGTGTTCAACGTGACCGAGCAAACACAGTTTTCTGGCGTCTGGTGTCCTTCCATTACGCCAATGGATAAAGACGGTAATGTGGATCTTAACGGGCTGAAGCGACATCTGCAGCGATTAACGGAAGCCAACATTGATGTGATATTGCTGATGGGCAGCATTGGTGAATTTGCCTCTTTCACCCTCGAAGAGAGACTCATGCTTATCCGCGAGGCGCGTACCATGAGCACATTAAAAATGGTCGCTAACGTTTCTTCCACCTGCACTCACGATGTACTGGTGATGGCACAAGAAGCGTATCGCACAGGCTATGATGCAGTGATGATCCTGCCGCCTTACTACTACGGCCAGACGGCGAAGCAATTATTAAGCTATTTCCGCCATCTGGGTCGCGAGTTACGGGGAAAATGGTTCGCATATAACTTCCCGGCGCGGACCGGTTGTGATTTAACCCCAGACCTGGTCGCCACGCTGGCGAGTGAATTTCCTCACTTTGCCGGGATTAAAGACACTGTCGATTGCCAGTCACACACCCGCAGCATGATTCAGGCAACACAGTCTGTTCGTTCTGATTTTGCTGTACTTTCGGGCTATGACGAGTATTACATTCCTAATCTGCTAGCCGGTGGCGCGGGGATAATATCCGGCCTGAACAACGTTATGCCGGAACTGTTTGTCGAAGCCCGTGAAGCCTTCAAACGCGGCGACCTGGCGGCTTTACAAGAGATTCAGCAACAGATTGGCACTTATATGTCCATCTACGCCATTGGTGAGGATTTTGTCACTACTATCAAGACGGTGGTATCGCGTAAGTTTGGTTATTGCACTGGAGTATCACGCAATGTGGGTGGCGAGTTAAGCGAAAGTGAATGTCGAACAATTGACGAGGTCTTTGTCAGATAACGCAAGAAGCCGGATGACGACAAACCATCCGGCCCCTTGATTTAAATGGATGGGGGATTATTTCACCGCACCTAATATTTCGATCTTCGCCACTCTGGCTTTAACTTTACGCGACCAGACAGAAGTCAAAATCGGCACCAGAATCGAAGTCACAATCACCGACGTTGCCACCAGTGAGGTTGCTGCTGGAGCCATAGGTTTAAAGGCCGGGATCATTTCTGCAATCAGTACCGGCGTAGCCACCGCAGCACCGGCAGAACTGGAAGCCGCAATTCCGGCAGTACCATCGCCACCACCAATCAACTTATCAGCAATAATCAATGGAATACCGGTCACGACAATCACCGCCACACCCAGCAAGATCCCCAGCAAACCAGTCTGAGCAATCACGGTTAAATCAATGGTATTGCCCAATGCAAAGGCAAAGAACGGGATCAGCGTCTGGACTGCTTTGCTGAAAAATTCTCGCAACTCAGGGTCAAGGTTCCCTAACGCAAAGCCTACGAGGAACGGTAATACCGCACCGACAAAAACATGCGGTTCGAACGAGGCAATTCCGGCGGTTCCCAGAATAATCATCGTCATGAGCGGCCCGGACTCCAGCGACATCAACACAAACGCTCCGGCCTCTTCTTTGGTGCCATACTGTTGCATGATCGAAGCGTAAAGCCCGCCGTTGGTCATATCCATTGCCGCCACCAGCGCCAGCGTTGAAAGTCCGGCAAAGAATCCGACTTCAACGCCATGTTCGGGAATAATGCGCGAGGCAATTGCCGCAACCACCCATGCAACAGCAATTTTGGTTACCACCAACGTGCCGGATTTACGCAACACCGTTCCCGTCGCGCTTAATTTGATCGACGCCCCCATGCAGAAAAACCACACCGCCAGAATCGGCACCGTGCCGGTAATCATCCCGTTAGTGAATGAGCCAAAGTATTTTCCCGCCCCTGGCGAGAAGGTGTGACACAGTGCGCCAAGGAACAACGGGATGAGCATCATCCCCCCTGGGATTTTCTCTATCGTGCGTTTTATCTGCATTTTCATCACCTATCGGCATATTTTTATAGGCTGATGCATACGTCCTTCACGGTGCATCAGTGTTGATGGAAACGAAGATAGACATTCAACAGAGCAATAAAAGTGATCAAAACCACACCAATTGAAACGTTGTTTTATTTTTATAGGATCATTGTTTTTATTTTGAAATTGATCACAAAAAAACCACCGCTATCTGCGATGGTTTGTTTTTTATGCTGGCAAATGGCGTTAACGCCTCATTGCAGCAGGCAATATGCGATTATTTTTTCGCGGCGAAACGTGCCGCTGCTTCGTCCCAGTTCACCACGTTCCAGAACTCTTTAATGTAGTCCGGACGGCGGTTCTGGAATTTCAGGTAGTAAGCGTGTTCCCACACATCCAGACCCAGAACAGGGAAGCCGGAAGCGCCAGAGATAGCTTCGCCCATCAGCGGGGAGTCCTGGTTAGCAGTAGAAACCACCGCCAGTTTATCGCCTTTCAGCACCAGCCATGCCCAGCCGGAACCAAAGCGGGAAGCTGCCGCTTTCTCAAATTCTGCTTTGAAGTTATCAACGGAACCGAAATCACGTTCGATAGCCGCTTTCAGATCGCCCTGCAGGGTGGTGCCTTTTTTCAGGCCTTTCCAGAACAGGCTGTGGTTAGCATGGCCGCCTGCGTTGTTGCGCAAAACGGTTTTCTTGTCTGCTGGCAGTTGATCCAGCTTAGTGATCAGCTCTTCAACCGGCAGGTTGGCAAATTCTGGCAGGCTTTCCAGCGCCGCGTTAGCGTTGTTGACGTAGGCCTGATGGTGTTTGGTGTGGTGGATTTCCATGGTCTGCTTATCGAAGTGCGGTTCCAGGGCATCGTAAGCATACGGCAGGGATGGCAGGGTGTAGCTCATATTCATCTCCAGTATTGTCGGGCGGCCGATTGTTAATGCCGCGTAAGCAGTTGGTTCATTATAGTTAATTAAATGATATTGAAAATGATTATCAATGCCGTACTTTTCGTAATGATATGGTTTTGCAGGAAAATGCCAGAGATGTGAGCCAAATCACCCACTTAATGCCGTGATTGCCAGTAAATCGGCAACGGCGGCAACAGGCGAAAGGTTAATCGACAGCACGATTTTTACACTCATCTCGTCGGAGATGTGACGCGACGAAAAATGATGAGGATAAGAAAATGAGTAACGCGATTACGATGGGGATTTTTTGGCATTTGATCGGCGCGGCCAGTGCAGCCTGTTTTTACGCTCCGTTCAAAAAAGTAAAAAAATGGTCATGGGAAACCATGTGGTCAGTCGGTGGAATTGTCTCGTGGATTATTCTGCCGTGGGCTATCAGCGCCATGCTACTACCTGATTTCTGGGCATATTATAGCTCGTTCAGCCTCTCTACCTTGCTGCCGGTATTTTTGTTTGGCGCAATGTGGGGGATTGGTAATATCAACTACGGCCTGACCATGCGTTATCTCGGCATGTCGATGGGGATAGGTATCGCCATTGGCATTACGTTGATCGTCGGTACACTGATGACGCCAATTATCAACGGCAATTTCGATGTGTTAATTAATACCGACGGTGGGCGAATGACGTTGCTCGGCGTGCTGGTAGCGCTGATTGGCGTGGGAATTGTGACCCGCGCCGGGCAATTGAAAGAGCGCAAAATGGGCATTAAAGCCGAAGAGTTCAACCTGAAAAAAGGGCTGGTACTGGCGGTGATGTGCGGCATTTTCTCTGCAGGGATGTCCTTTGCGATGAACGCCGCAAAACCAATGCATGAAGCGGCTGCCGCGTTGGGTGTTGATCCATTGTATGTCGCTCTGCCAAGCTATGTTGTCATCATGGGCGGCGGCGCGATTATTAACCTCGGTTTCTGTTTTATTCGTCTGGCAAAAGTGAAAGATTTGTCGCTAAAAGCCGACTTCTCGCTGGCAAAACCGCTGATCATTCACAACATATTGCTCTCGGCGCTGGGCGGTTTGATGTGGTATCTGCAATTCTTTTTCTATGCCTGGGGTCACGCCCGCATTCCGGCGCAATATGACTACATCAGTTGGATGCTGCATATGAGTTTCTACGTTCTGTGCGGCGGTATCGTCGGTCTGGTTCTGAAAGAGTGGAACAATGCGGGTCGCCGTCCGGTAACGGTGTTGAGCCTCGGCTGTGTGGTGATTATTGTCGCCGCCAACATCGTTGGTATGGGCATGGCGAATTAATCTTTCTGGGAACAGAGATGACGCCACTGGCTGGGCGTCATCCCGGTTTCCCGGGTAAACACCACCGAAAAGTAGTTGCTGTCTTCAAAGCCACATTCTGTCGAGATATCACTGATTAACAGGCGGCTATGCTGGAGAAGATATTGCGCATGGCACACTCTGACCTGCCGCTGATATTGATTGATGGTCATGCCGGTCTGCTGGCGAAATTGCTGACGCAGGACGCGTTCACTGCACGATGCCTCATCACAAAATTTATCCAGCGCAAAGGGACTTTTCAGGCTGGCCGCCAGCCGGGTAATCAGCTTATCCAGCAACGTTTCGCTGGATGTCGGCGGCAACGAATCACTGGTGTAACGATGACGCTTCAAAAGCATCACCAACTGCCCAAACAGTAACTCCGCCATCTCGTTGGCGAACGGTGCATGTTGACTGCTTTCGTGCTCAAGCTGACCGGTAACCTGCCGCGCCTGTGCCATGCCTACGCTACCTAAACGCCAGTGTGATTGTCCTGCGCTGGCGTTAAATCCCGGAATCGCCCCCTGCCAGTCAAGACTAAGCGTCAGTCGCTCCGGACAATAAATAATGTTCTGCAACACCAGATCGTTAACGGAAGCGTAGGAGTGTTTATCATCAGCGTGAATATAAAAGAGATCGCCACGGGTAATGCGATAAGGGCGATCGTTGAGCACATGCAGACCATTACCGCGCCAGACGATCACCAGTTCACAAAAATCATGTGTATGTTCGGCAAAGACATCCTGCGGATAACGGTCAGCAACAGCGACCGCCTGCTGTTCGCTGGCAAAAAAATCTTTTTTGCGAAGGATTAACTGATGAACCACCGTGCCACCTCAGCCAGAAAACGCATTTGATTATTCATAATCTGGCGTGGAAATACGTTGAGAAGATTCGCGTTATTGCAGAAAACCATCCCGCCCCTGGCGAATATCACGCGGTGACCAGTTAAACTCACGGCGAAACAGCGTCGAAAAGTGGTTACTGTCGCTGAACCCGCAACAATATGCGATTTCGGTCACGCTGGCCTCGCTATGACGTAACAGATGACGCGCCTTCACCAACCGTAAACGGTTAAGGTAACGCTGGGGAGTCAACCCGGTTTGCTGTTTTAGCTGACGATGCAAAGTGCGTAGTGACAGAGAAAACTTATCCGCCACCGTTTCCCAATTCACCTCGTCGGCAAAATGCTCCTCCAGCCAGGCCAGGAGCAAGTTCAGACGTGATTCACGACTTTCCATACTCTCCTGCAAACTGTTTTTACGCAGCAAGAGCAGTAATTGCATAAACAAAATCTCGCGACTGGCTTTCGAGGGTAAATCACTCGCCCTTTCATGCTGTTCCAGTTGCGAAACCAGTTGCCGCACCTGCTGCAATACGCTTTGGCTCACGCGCCAGTGAGACGGATATTGCCCGTCCAGCTCTTGCGGAAGAAGCTGATGCAGCCCGGCGAGAAACTGAAATCGATCCGGTGAGCGATACAGCACATTGGTCAAACACAGATTGTCCGTATGTTCGTATAAATGCCGATCATGATCGCGCACGAAGCAGATTGTGCCACCGGAGATGGTATAAGGCTGCCCATTGAAAATGTGGATACCCGTGCCATATTCAACAATCACAATCTCATGAAAATCATGGTGATGCTCAGGGAAATCAGCTTGCGGAAGCCGGGGTTCTATCGCCACGGACGCGTGACCAGACGGAAAAAAATCCACACTTTGTAATACAGTCATACTGGCCTCCTGATGTCATCAACATGGCGGAATAGTAATCAAGCGGTTTGGTTCTTACCTTAAATTTTTGACGGCAAAACTCGTAAAAAATGTCGATTTTTCAAGATACAGCGTGAATTTTCAGGAAATGCGGCAAACATCACACCACCACAATTCAGAAAATTGTGAACGCTATCACGTTCATCTTTCCCTGGTTGCCAGTGGTGTATTTTCCTGTCAGTAACAAGAAGGTAGCGAACTCGGGCGCTTTTTAGACTGGTCGTAATGAAATTCAGCAGGATCACATTATGACCTTTCGCAATTGTGTCGCCGTCGATCTCGGCGCATCCAGTGGGCGCGTGATGCTGGCGCGTTACTCCCGTGAATGTCGCAGCCTGATGCTGCGTGAAATCCACCGATTTAACAATGGACTGCATAACCGGAACGGCTATGTCACCTGGGATGTGGATAGCCTGGAGAGCGCCATTCGCCTTGGGCTAAACAAGGTTTGTGAGGAAGGGATTCGTATCGATAGCATCGGTATTGATACCTGGGGCGTGGACTATGTACTACTCGACCAACACGGTCAGCGCGTGGGTCTGCCTGTTGCTTATCGAGATAGCCGCACCAGTGGTCTGATGGCGCTGGCACAACAGCAATATGGAAAGCGCGATATTTATCAGCGTAGCGGCATTCAGTTTTTGCCCTTCAATACGATCTATCAGCTACGTGCGCTGACAGAGCAACAACCCGAACTTATTCCACACATTGCTCACGCTCTGCTAATGCCGGATTACTTTAGTTATCGCCTGACCGGCAAGATGAACTGGGAGTACACAAACGCCACCACCACGCAACTGGTCAATATCAATAGCGATGACTGGGATGACTCCCTGCTAGCGTGGAGCGGTGCCAACAAAGCCTGGTTTGGCCGCCCGACGCATCCGGGCAATGTCATTGGTCACTGGATTTGTCCGCAGGGTAATGAAATTCCTGTGGTCGCCGTTGCCAGCCATGATACCGCCAGCGCGGTTATCGCTTCGCCGTTAAACGGATCACGCGCCGCTTACCTCTCCTCCGGAACCTGGTCATTGATGGGCTTCGAAAGCCAGACGCCATTCACCAATGATGCGGCGCTGGCAGCCAACATCACCAATGAAGGTGGTGCGGAAGGTCGCTATCGGGTGCTGAAAAATATTATGGGCTTATGGCTGCTTCAGCGGGTGCTTCAGGAGCGGCAAATCAACGATCTCCCGGCACTTATCGCTACGACACAGGCGCTTCCGGCCTGCCGCTTCATCATCAATCCCAATGACGATCGCTTTATTAATCCTGACGCGATGTGCAGCGAAATTCAGGCTGCGTGTCGGGAAACGGCGCAACCGATCCCAGAAAGTGATGCTGAACTGGCGCGCTGTATTTTCGACAGTCTGGCAGTGCTGTATGCCGATGTGCTGCATGAACTGGCACAGCTACGCGGTGAAGATTTCTCGCAACTGCATATTGTCGGCGGCGGCAGCCAGAACGCACTACTCAACCAGTTGTGCGCCGATGCCTGCGGTACTCGGGTGATCGCCGGGCCTGTAGAAGCTTCAACGCTCGGCAATATCGGCATCCAGTTAATGGCGCTGGATGAACTCAACAATGTGGATGATTTCCGTCAGGTGGTAAGCGCCACTGCGAATCTGACCACCTTTACCCCTAATCCTGACAGTGAAATTGCCCACTATGTGGCGCAGTTTCGCTCTACACGACAGACTAAGGAGCTTTGCGCATGACCACTCAACTGGAACAGGCCTGGGAACTGGCGAAACAGCGTTTCGCGGCGGTAGGGATTGATGTCGAGGAGGCACTGCGCCAACTTGATCGCTTACCCGTTTCAATGCACTGCTGGCAGGGCGATGATGTTTCTGGTTTTGAAAACCCGGAAGGTTCGCTGACTGGAGGGATTCAGGCCACCGGCAACTACCCGGGAAAAGCGCGCAATGCCGAAGAGCTGCGTGCCGATTTGGAACAGGCTATGCGGCTGATTCCGGGGCCGAAACGGCTTAATTTACATGCGATCTATCTGGAGTCAGACACGCCAGTCTCGCGTGACCAAATCAAACCTGAACACTTCAAAAACTGGGTTGAATGGGCGAAAGCTAATCAACTCGGTCTGGATTTTAACCCTTCCTGTTTCTCGCATCCGCTAAGCGCCGATGGCTTTACGCTCTCACATGCCGACGACCGCATTCGCCAGTTCTGGATTGATCATTGTAAGGCCAGCCGCCGCGTTTCGGCCTATTTTGGCGAACAACTCGGCACGCCATCAGTGATGAACATCTGGATCCCGGATGGCATGAAAGATATCACCATTGACCGCCTTGCCCCGCGCCAGCGTTTGCTGGCAGCACTGGATGAAGTGATCAGCGAAAAGCTGGATCCGGCGCACCATATCGACGCCGTAGAGAGCAAATTGTTTGGTATTGGCGCGGAGAGCTATACGGTTGGCTCTAATGAGTTTTATATGGGTTATGCCACCAGCCGCCAGACTGCGCTGTGCCTGGATGCCGGACACTTCCACCCGACTGAAGTCATTTCCGACAAGATTTCCGCCGCCATGTTGTATGTGCCGCAGTTGCTGCTGCACGTCAGCCGCCCGGTACGCTGGGACAGCGATCACGTCGTGCTGCTGGATGATGAAACCCAGGCGATCGCCAGCGAGATCGTCCGTCATGACCTGTTTGACCGGGTACATATCGGCCTCGACTTCTTTGATGCCTCCATCAACCGCATTGCCGCATGGGTCATTGGTACACGCAATATGAAAAAAGCTCTGCTGCGTGCGTTGTTAGAACCGACAGCCGAACTGCGCAAGCTGGAAGCGGCAGGCGATTACACCGCGCGACTGGCGTTGCTGGAAGAGCAGAAATCGTTGCCGTGGCAGGCGGTATGGGAAATGTATTGCCAGCGTCATGATACGCCAGTGGGTAGCGAGTGGCTGGAAAGCGTGCGGGCTTATGAAAACACGATTTTGCGTCAACGCGGGTAAATACCGCTGAATGCGGCACAAGTGACTTATCCGATCTACAGGTCAGCAACAGTTATATGCCTGATAAGACGTATCAGGCATTGAGTGCCGGATGCGGCACAGGTGCCTTATCCGGCCTACAGGTCGTGCATCCGACAACACCGAATTTACAGGAACACAGAACATGCAAAACATTACCCAGTCCTGGTTTGTCCAGGGAATGATCAAAGCCACCACCGATGCCTGGCTGAAAGGTTGGGACGAGCGCAACGGCGGCAACCTGACGCTGCGCCTGGATGACGCCGATATCGCGCCTTATCACGACAATTTCCATCCACAACCGCGCTATATCCCGCTCAGTCAGCCAATGCCTTTACTGGCAAATACACCGTTTATCGTCACCGGTTCCGGCAAATTCTTCCGTAACGTCCAGCTCGATCCTGCTGCCAATTTAGGCATCGTAAAAGTCGACAGCGACGGTGCGGGCTACCACATTCTATGGGGGCTAACCAACGAAGCCGTTCCGACCTCCGAACTTCCGGCTCATTTCCTCTCCCACTGCGAACGCATTAAAACCACCAACGGTAAAGATCGGGTGATCATGCACTGCCATGCCACCAACCTCATCGCCCTCACCTATGTGCTGGAAAACGACACGGCGGTTTTCACCCGCCAACTGTGGGAAGGCAGCACCGAGTGCCTGGTGGTATTCCCGGATGGTGTCGGCATTCTGCCGTGGATGGTGCCAGGCACGGACGAAATCGGCCAGGCCACCGCGCAAGAAATGCAAAAACATTCACTGGTACTCTGGCCATTCCACGGCGTCTTCGGCAGCGGTCCGACGCTGGACGAAGCGTTTGGCCTGATCGATACCGCAGAAAAATCGGCGGAAGTGTTGGTAAAAGTGTATTCGATGGGCGGCATGAAACAGACCATCGGCCGTGAGGAGTTGATAGCCCTCGGCAAGCGTTTCGGCGTTACGCCACTGGCTAGCGCGCTGGCGCTGTAAGGAGTAAACATGATCCGCAAAGCCTTTGTTATGCAGGTAAACCCCGACGCCCACGACGAGTATCAACGTCGGCATAACCCGATCTGGCCGGAACTGGAAGCGGTATTGAAATCTCACGGCGCGCACAACTACGCTATCTATCTCGATAAAGCGCGAAATTTGCTGTTTGCCAGCGTGGAAATTGAATCTGAAGAACGCTGGAATGCGGTTGCCAGCACTGACGTTTGCCAACGTTGGTGGAAATATATGACTGACGTTATGCCCGCTAATCCGAATAACAGCCCGATCAGTAGCGAGCTACAAGAAGTGTTTTATCTGCCGTAATCCATTGCGGTGCCGGATACCCCTCCGACACCGTAATTACAACTGATTAATATAGATTTTGCTAACGCAATTTATCCAACATCTCCCTGGTCAATTAAAAACGCCAGCTCACACCAGTGACAAACATAAAACTCTCATAACGATCGATCATTGGGCTGTCGGTAATCTCGTCCGGCAGCTTCTGCCAGAAACGCACTTCTGCTGGCGTAATCAGGATGATTGCGCACGTAGGTATCAATCTTGTTCAGTAACCCTTTCGGCATTGTAATATTGATTCGTTCAGCCCGACCTTCGAACTGATTCATATTGATATCTACCAGCAGCCATTGCCCGCCAATAAAGTCCTGCACCCGCTGAGCCAGATGTTTTGGTAGCAATCACGATAGCGCGATTTATATAGGCCGTCAGGTGGATAAAGTTGACTCAGGAATGTCGCTCGGAAGAAGAATAATGGTGTGCAGTAACTTGCTGAAAAGATGCGAGGATACTCGCAATTTAGTTCAATAAATATTCAGCTATTCAAGACGTAAACATTTGAACCGATAAGACGTGCAAGCGTCGCAGATAGTGATAACGTGTGCGTTGCTTATGCCGGATGCGGCGTGAACGCCTTATCCGGTCTACAAAATCATGCAAATTCAATATATTGCATGAGCCATGTAGGCATGATAAGACGCGCAAGCGTCGCATCAGGCAATGAATACCCGATGCAACCCGTTTTTCACATCAGAACAGCCCCAACGGTTTATCCGAGTAGCTCACCAGCAGACACTTAGTTTGCTGATAATGCTCCAGCATCATCTTATGGGTTTCACGCCCAATACCCGACTGCTTGTAGCCGCCAAACGCCGCATGTGCCGGGTAAGCGTGATAACAGTTGGTCCACACGCGCCCTGCCTGAATGCCACGCCCCATCTTATAGGCCAGATTGCCGTTACGACTCCAGACGCCTGCCCCCAGGCCATATTGTGTGTCGTTCGCCAGCTCCAGCGCCTCGTCCATCGTTTTAAAGGTGGTTACCGCCAGCACCGGGCCAAATATTTCTTCCTGGAAAACACGCATATTGTTCTGACCAAACAGGATAGTCGGTTCAAGGTAGTAACCATCTTTCAGCTCGCCTTCCAGCAACTTGCGCCGCCCGCCGGTGAGCACATCTGCGCCCTCTTTTTTACCGATATCAATGTAATTGAGGATGGTTTCCAGTTGCCCGTGAGATACCTGCGCGCCCATTTGCGTCACGCTGTCGAGCGGGTTACCGCTACGAATACTTTCAACACGGCGGATAGCGCGTTCCATAAAGCGTTCGTAGATAGACTCCTGCACTAAAGCACGACTCGGACAGGTACAGACTTCGCCCTGGTTGAAGGCGAACAATGCAAAGCCCTCCAGCGCCTTGTCGAAGAAAGCATCTTCTTCATCCATGACATCAGCAAAGAATATATTTGGCGACTTACCGCCCAGCTCCAGCGTCACCGGAATAATGTTCTGGGTAGCGTACTGCATAATCTGCTGACCGACTTCCGTTGAACCGGTAAATGCCACTTTAGCAATGCATTTTGAGGTCGCCAGATATTCGCCAATCTCGCCACCTGCGCCGTTGACCACGTTGACTACGCCTGGCGGCAGTAAATCACCCACGATTTCCATCAGCAACAGCACCGAAAGTGGAGTGAGTCGCGCCGGTTTCAGCACCACACAGTTGCCCGCCGCCAGCGCCGGAGCCATTTTCCAACTCGCCATCAACAGCGGGAAGTTCCACGGGATAATTTGCCCCACCACACCTAACGGTTCGTGGAAGTGATAAGCCACAGTTTCGCTATCCACTTCACTGATCCCGCCTTCCTGCGCCCGAATACATGAAGCGAAATAGCGGAAATGGTCAATTGCCAGCGGCACATCGGCAGCACTGGTTTCACGAATGGGCTTGCCGTTATCCCAGGTTTCTGCCGTCGCCAACAGTTCCAGATTTTGCTCCATCCGATCGGCAATCTTAAACAGAATCGCCGCGCGATCCTGCACCGAGGTATGCGCCCATTTATCTTTCGCTTTATGGGCTGCATCCAGCGCCAGATCGATATCGCGTTTACCCGAAGACGCCACTTCGCACAGAAGCTGCCCGGTCACTGGCGTCAGGTTCTGGTAGTACTCGCCGTCGGCGGGCGCGACCCATTCGCCGCCGATAAAGTTGTCATAGCGGGTTTTTAACTTGAGGGGGAAACCATATTCGCCGGGCTTAATCTGTGCTGAAGGGGGATTGTTGGTCATGGTAGTCTCCTTGCTGTGTGAGGTATAACAAGGGTAGACATGGTTGGTGAAATCTTCGCCAGCCGGTGATAGCTTTACGACGGCAATCACAAATTTACGGGCAAGGATTACAGAGATAGTTGATAAAAAACGGCTGACAATTTGCCAGCCGTTACGGGAAGGTGATTACATCGCAGCGCGATAAATCGCCATAATTTCTTCGTGAGTTGCCTGAATCGGGTTAGTAAAACCGCAGGCGTCTTTCAGGGCATTGGTCGCCAGCACCGCAAAATCTTCCTCTTTTACGTTCAGGTCACGCAGACCCGCAGGGATATTCACTTTCTTCGCCAGTTCACGAATAGCGTTAATGCAGGCTTCTGCACCTTCCGCGTCGTTTTTACCCGTCACGTTCACGCCCATTGCCGCCGCGCAGTCACGCAGACGCGCACCGGCAACTTTGCTGTTGAACACCTGAACATGCGGCAGCAGAACGGCATTGCATACGCCGTGCGGCAGGTTGTAGAAACCGCCTAACTGGTGCGCCATCGCATGAACATACCCCAGAGAGGCATTGTTGAACGCCATACCCGCGAGGAACTGAGCGTAGGCCATTGCTTCACGCGCTTTAACGTTGCTGCCATCTTCTACTGCTACTGGCAGGTTTTCGGCAATCATGGTCACTGCTTTCAATGCGCAAGCGTCGGTGATCGGCGTTGCCGCAATAGAAACATACGCTTCGATGGCGTGCGTTAAGGCGTCCATCCCGGTCGCGGCAGTCAGTGATTTCGGCATACCGATCATCAGTGAGGAGTCATTGACAGAAAGCAGCGGAGTCACGTGTTTATCCACAATCGCCATTTTGATGTGACGCGCTTCGTCGGTGATGATGCAGAAACGGGTCATTTCAGACGCAGTGCCCGCAGTGGTATTGATGGCAATCATCGGCAACTGCGGTTTTGCAGAGCGATCAACGCCTTCGTAATCGCGAATATCACCACCGTTGGCTGCCACCAGCGCAATACCTTTTGCGCAGTCGTGCGGAGAACCACCACCTAAGGAAATCACGCTATCACAATTATTTTCTTTTAGTAATTTCAAACCTGTCGCGACGTTTTCCGTGGTTGGGTTCGGCTGGGTGCCATCATAAATAACGCTAAAAATATTGCGTTCTTCCAGTGCTTTTTGCACGTCACCCGCCATGCCTAATTTCGTTAACATATTGTCAGTAACAATTAATGTACGGCGAAATCCATATTCTGCCATCATATTCATTGCATCATTCAATGAATCAGCACCGATGACATTCACTGAAGGAATAAAAAAGGTTGAAGCTGCCATAAAACACTCCGGGAAGAGTAAAAAGGGCTGGCAGATTACAAAGTATTTTCATTCGAAAATATGATCGACATTCCCGTTTATTAAAATATTTTTAATAAAAAGCACGTTATATTCATCATACAACGTGCTTCCTTAATATTAATAAGAATTTTGTATTAATTCATATTTATTATGAATTAATCATTTCCTTATTTTTCGGGAAATAATAATGCGTCACGTAATAAATGATCATTTCCACGGCGACGCGTAAAGCCAATCCGGTCAAAATATTCCAGAATTTGAATCGCCAGTTTTCGGCCAACGCCTAAGCGATCGCGGAAATCCGCCGCGCAGGTCGAGCCACACTCCTGATCGAGATCACGGATCATATTGGCAAACTCGACAATTCGATCATTGCGATAATAACGATCTTTGACGATCGCCGTAATTATCCCCTGCTGTGCCGCCTGGCGCAGCGTCAGGCGCATTGCCTGCTCGTCGGTCCCCGTCTCTTTTGCCAGGTCACGTACCCACCACGGCTCGTCGCCAAACAGCGGTTCCACTTTTTGCCAGATAGCCTGCTGCTCTTCGCTAAATCCGGCTTTGTGATCCGGCAGATGCAGCCAGCCGTGATGGCTGTGGATCTCGCCGCTTTCGCGCATCTTTTCAATCAGCAACAGTACCAGGGCTTCATCTTCCATCGGCAACGCCATGCGCCGCAGACGTTCGCGTCCCGGCCCTGGTTCGTCGCGATGCTGTTCATGATAAGCCGCTAATGTGTCGAGAATTTTACGCTGCCAGCGAGCAGCAACCGGTGCATTCAGCAAGCTATAACCGGCCTGAATATAGCCCGGCTGTTGCAGCAATTCGCGCATCCCTTCGCCGTTGAGCTGACGCGCCCATGCAAAATCCGCGAGATTCACCGCACCGCGCTCCAGGTGAACAGCCAGCGCTTCGGTATCATTCTGCACCCGTGCCAGTGACGCCAGCCATTGCAGATATTCCGGCTTACGTTTACCGCGGCGCGGCGGGTTGAGCATCACCACGCGGGCACCCGCCAGCGTATTGCGGGCTGATATATCGCGTAGCACTAAGCGATCGTTATCCGCCAACCACAGCGGCGTGTCGAACACCAGTTCGGCAAGGTTATCTTCCAACAGCGAAACACGCCCCGTAACGTGGCTGGCGGCGTGGTGAATATGCAGCGGCTGCCACTGGGTCAGCGGCGTATGGGTTTGAAGCTCGACAATCACTCGCGTGAACGGATCTGGCGGCACATCTGCCAGCAACCAGTCGCCTCGATTAATCTGTTCTTTCTCCGCATCACCGGCGATATTAAGCGCAATACGCTGCCCGGCATGGGCGGTTTCTGTTGGTTGATTTTGCGCATGGAGAGCACGCACGCGCATCGGTTTATTTACCCCCGTCAACCATAATGAATCGCCAACATTCACTTCCCCACTTAACGCCGTACCCGTCACCACCAGCCCGGCACCTTTTACGGTAAAAGCACGGTCGATAGCGAGGCGGAAACTGTGCTGACTGGCGTGTTCACGTTCCGGCAACTGAAGCAGATGTTCGCGCAGAGCATCAATTCCCCTTCCTTCAGTCGCTGCGGTGACAAACAGTTTTGCCTCAGCAAAACCGTATTCCCGCAGCACCTCCTTTACCTGGCGTTCAACCTCATCAACGCGCGCTTCGTCCACGCGATCGGCTTTGGTCAGCGCGACGGTCAGCATCGGGTTACCGGTAAGCTGCAAAATCGCCAGATGCTCACGGGTCTGTGCCATCACGCCGTCATCGCACGCCACCACTAACAGCGCATGATCGATACCACCAACGCCCGCCAGCATGTTGGAAAGAAACTTTTCATGGCCGGGAACATCAATAAATCCAGGAACGCGTCCATCCGGCTGCGGCCAGTAGGCATAGCCGAGATCGATAGTCATACCGCGCTTTTTTTCTTCCGGCAGACGGTCGGCATTTACGCCAGTAATCGCCTGTAATAATGTCGTTTTGCCGTGGTCAACGTGTCCGGCAGTCGCAATAATCATTTCAACAACATCTCCAAAAACCGTTGCTCATCTTCAAGGCAGCGTAAATCCAGCCACAGACGCCCGTCGTAAATGCGGCCAATCACTGGCACCGGCAATTCACGCCAGCGGGCGGCTAATGCCTCAAGGTGGCTACCGCGTCCATCATGAGGTGTAAACGTTAATGCCGCGCTCGGCAGGCGATCAACAGGCAGCGAACCACTGCCGATCTGCGACAAGCATGGCATAACTTGTACCGCAAACTCCGCGCCGTAATGTGCGGCAAGGGGAGCCTGTAAACGTTGCGCCTGGATTTGAATGACCTCTGCGCTGCGGGTAAGCAGACGCAGGGTCGGTAATTTTTCTGTCAGAGCCTCAGGGTGTAAATAAAGACGCAGCGTGGCTTCCAGCGCCGCGAGGGTCATTTTATCTGCGCGTAATGCACGCTTCAGCGGGTGACTTTGCAGCCGGACGATCATCTCTTTTTTACCGACGATAATCCCTGCCTGTGGCCCGCCTAACAGCTTGTCGCCGGAGAAGCTCACGAGGCTGACGCCCGCGGCAATCAACTCCTGTGGCATCGGCTCTTTCGGCAAACCGTACTGGCTAAGATCGACCAGCGAACCGCTGCCTAAATCAGCCACTACCGGAACATCCAGCTCTCTACCGAGCACCACCAACTCCGCTTCGTCTACCGCTTTGGTGAACCCCTGAATGCTGTAGTTACTGGTATGCACCTTCATCAACAGCGCGGTATTTTCATTCACCGCCTGACGATAATCATTAGCGTGGGTACGGTTGGTGGTTCCTACTTCATGCAGGGTACAGCCTGCCTGACGCATTACGTCAGGGATACGAAACGAGCCACCAATCTCCACCAGTTCACCGCGAGAAACCACCACCTCTTTGCCGCTGGCAGTTGCTGCCAGCATTAACAGCACCGCCGCCGCATTGTTATTGACGATGCAGGCATCTTCCGCGCCAGTAAGGCGGCACAACAACTGTGCCAGCGCGCGATCGCGATGCCCACGTCCGGCGTCATCCAGATCATATTCCAGCGTCACCGGTGAACGCATAACTTGCGCAACAGCTTCCACCGCCGCTTCCGCCTGCAATGCCCGACCAAGATTAGTATGCAGCACCGTTCCCGTCAGGTTGATCACCGGACGCAGCGCGCTCTGCGCCTCTTTCGCCAGTCGGGCATTGACTTCTTGCGCCCAGTTCTCACACCACGCGGGTAGCGTCTGACTGTCGCGAATTACTTCTCGCGCTTCGTCAAGCATCTGACGCAGCAACTCCACCACCCGAGTGTGGCCATAAGTATCACGTAAAGAAAGGAAGGAACTATCACGCAATAAGCGATCAATAGCGGGAAGCTGACTATAGAGGGAACGCGTTTCGGTTGTCATAGGAAACCAGGCTCATCAAGGCCCTCTCACACGGAGAAGGGCGTTTAACATAACCGCAGATTGTAACGTGAGAAGTGTCTGGAGGACATATCGCGCATCAAGCCTTTGGCGGTTCGGTGCGAGCGAAGCTTTCGCGGCTAAAGAGATTCTCGACCAGTTTGACTAAGTGTGGGCGGTCCACACACCAGCCCGGCGCAACGCGGCGGAAATTGAGATACCCGACGGCACAGGCAATAGCGATAGTCGCCAGATTTACCGTATCGGTTTTGAGCGTACCATCGACCAGATATCCTTCCAGCACATCCAGACTGCGGTTGATTTTCTCCCGCTGGCGTAACAGCTCATCTTCAGACTGCTGCGCCGCCGGGCGCGCCTGCTCACGCACCGAAGCCAGCCCGGCATCCATAATGCCATCTGCCAACGCCTCAATCTTACGCACTCGCAACGACTCTAGCGGATCGCGCGGCAGCATCGCCGGAGCAACGTTCATTAATTCGATATATTCGGCAATGATTGGCGAATCAAACCAGCATTCGCCCTCTTCGGTCACCAGCACCGGCACTTTCCCTAACGGGTTAAATTTCGCCACGCCGTTGTCTACGTTATAGGGCAGTTCATTGATAAATTCGAAAGTAATGCCCTTTTCTAACAACAGAATAGAAAGTTTGCGTACAAACGGGCTGGTGTAGCTACCGATGAGTTTCATTATGTTTCCTTTTTGTTAACAAAATATGAGTATGACCCAGGGTTAAAAAAAAGGCAGATGTTATTGATATGAGCGTGATGACAAACACAAGATGGCCCGATACGTACACATACCGGGCCTTGTAAATGAAACGATCTTTTTAAATATCAGAATGAATAGCGGATATTCGCATTGATAGCATTATCGACGTTGTACTTACCAAATGCTGATTTCTCAACGGTCAGGCCGATACGGGTATTGTCTTTAATACGCGTATCAATCCCAATGTTGGCTAACATACGACCATCTTTACCGTTGTACACGGTGGACTCACCAGCAAAATCACGATACGTAGTGGTGCCAGAATTCCGCAGGTCAAACTGATAACTTAAACCTGCCTTCGCTGTAACCTGCCAGTCGTGACCATCCAGCGTTTTTCCGAATTCCACACCAGTACGGCCAATCAAGGGGTTTGCCGTTTTACGCTTCATGCTGATATCCATACCGTTGTATTGCCAGTTAAAGGTATTGCCTGACAACGTGCCGTAGACCAGTTCAACCTGCGGTTCAATAAAGACATCAGGCTTCCACTGATAGCGCCAGCCGGTTTCTGCGCCTAAATACCATGAGTGAGCAGTATCGTCTGCCTTTAATCCCATCGTTTGCAGCAAATAGTCGTTGCTGTGATGGACATATTTACCGATTACGTCAACATACACGCCTGAATCAAACAATGTCGATGCGTACAGTCCACCACCTACGGAACGGGTTTTCCCCTGATAACTTTCCGCGCTGGCTTTACTATCGGTAAAGGTCATCATGACGCCTGTAAAGAGGTCTCCCCCCTCAAAATGATGCTTTCTGTCGGCACCAACCTGCAGATGAACATGGCTATCGGATAAGCCACCATGACCTGAGCCAGAAGAGTTCATTAATCGTGCCCATGCGCCTGTTTCACCTTTTGTATCGCGCAGGTCACCCATACGACGGTTAAGGTTATTAACCTCAGTCAGAAAGTTTTTAACGCCAGTGTTCGTTAAACGCTGCCCCTCGTTAAGAGCAGAACTATCACTCTGAACATCGAATCCTTTCAGACGCCACTGTGTGGTGCCATCGACATTAACCACCTCAATCTTTGGCGTCATTGAGTGAAAGCCAACCTGTTGAGTCACCGTTTTAAACGCCGAGGTATTATTGACCCCACGTTTTGCTGTAATCAGTGGAATATTATTGAATGACATTTCACTAAGCGGCCGGGTCGGTGTAACGTACAGAGTGTTGTTATCTGCAGTTAATTTATCTACAACAGTAATATTGCTACTTGTTTTACCATCCGTAGACACCGTAAGCTGGCTGTTTGAAATGGTTGTTTTGCCAAGCCATGATTCTCCTCTCAATGCCCACGACGTATTATTCATACTGACATTCGCTTCCGGTGCGTAGATATTACCAGTATAAGAAATACCAGTAGCCGAACTTTGTTTTGTGCCCGATCCAAAGTTGATGTTGAGATCAGACCATGCATTAATATCGCCAATGATGTTGGTGCCATAACCAATATTCAGCGTGGATCTACCTCTGAGATAAACGTTCCCCGTAAAGCTGCTTTGATCTTCTGATGTGGTCGCAATTGATTGACCTTCCACAGGTGTCGTTTTTACGCCATTGCCATCATTGGTATCTATATAAAGGTCTTCACTGCCCAAAGTAACAGTGGAGTTATTGGCATTGATTGTCGTGGTCAATTCAGCATTGCGAGCAAGGTAAAATGCAGCATTGTTGAGATCCAGCGACTTCAGATTAAATTGCCGTGTTTGCCAGTCGCTTTGTGTGAAAGAAACTGGTTGTGTGAGCACGGAATCATCGCCCAGCGCCTTTAATTTGTTGGCGACTGTCTGAGTGCTCACAGCATGGATAACCGGATGCCCCTGAAAAAAGAGACGTCCGCCCTGCTGCGTCATGCTGCCTGTCGGTGTCTTAATACCGCCATCAACCACGAAGGTATTATTCACATTAGATGTTGCGTTATTTTTAACATTTACATTGCCAGTGAAATATCCGTGGAACATCGTCGTTACCGGCGTCGTGGTATTCGTCGAATTAAAATCCAGATTAACAGTGGAAAGCGAGCCGCTATTGGTTAATACCGCCCCTTCATCTGCTGCATTTAGAGCATGAAAGGTTAAATCATTACCGTTAATATCGAGTTTACCGCCACGATACCCCCATTTGATATTATCCGGGTTCATCTGATGGCTGTCGCTCAATACCAGAGTAGGCCGGCCACTGACTATGCTGGCGGACTCGAACGCCTGAACCTGTCCATTACTATCTGGTTTTTGGGCTAGCACAACTGTTCCATCCCCCACACTGAGCGTTCCGGGATTGATGCCAGTGCCGGAAATGTTCAACGTCCCAGTACCTAGCTTATGCAGACTATCGCCCGCAACACCGTTAACTTGCCAGTTCACGGTATGATCACCATTGACAATAATACCGCCCCCTACCCAGGTCTGATCAGCGTCCGGTTTTACTGTGTAATCACCGTTAAATGTGAGCGTGCCAGCCCCCTGATTAACCGTATCCTTCAACATCACTGTGCCGGTGTTTTCGAAGGACAAATCCTTTCCATGATTAAATGAAACTGCACTACTTCCAGTGTCACGACCATGCATCTCCCAGGTATCCGCTCCTTGGGTCAGCTTACCGGTCCCCGTGGAAATATCGTAAGTCCAGTTAATATTTTCGGTTGTACTCATTGGCGTTACTGGCGCGTCAGTATCAGCCTCAATATTGGCATTCACTTCATTCACCGGAATAACGGTAAACCAGTTAGTTTTTCCTGCATTACCCGCATAGGAATTGAGTACTGCAACCAACACCCATTTATTACGTTGCGTATCCCAGGCAAAAAGGGGAGAGCCACTATCGCCGGGTGTGCCATAAGAGGCCATAGGACCATTAGCTACGGCATAGGTATTGCCCGGATTGCTCACAATGCTCCAGTCCGATATTGCAGGTACTCCAACAGTTCCACCCGTTTTATATGTATATCCGCCAGCGATTGACGTTAACTTCCCAGTTATACCCTTAACATATTGCGTGCCTGTACCGACCCGGTAAAACACCGGAAAACGCTCTTGATTCTTATAGGTTCCTGTAGCAGTACCCGCATCAGTCACTTCTGAAGGTGCAACCTCGGTAACAATTTTATTCAGACGTGGTGTATGGAAGTCTCGTGCACCGTTATTGCGATCGACAAGAATATAATTATTATCGTCGTTATAGCCAAACTTAACACTTTTGTACCCACCGTTATGTTTTACGCTGACAATATATTGTGGCGCAACTAAGGTTGCTACTGAAAGTCCCCTATCAACAGAACTAAAATCTATCATTGGTGCCTGACTGAGGGTTGAATATAAGTTTCCTTGTTTATCATATAAAGGAATATTCAGTGCGCCAGTAGAAAAGGCTCCTTTATTCTCTGCAAAATCACGGTACGTTTGATATGGTATGTCCATCCCGACAACCGAAGCGTGAACTAACGGAGAGTAGAGTTGAGCGGCTAAAATGTTAATCAGAATAATTACAGATTTTGATACTTTACTGTGGGTTGATTTTTTTATTCCTCCTGAGATTTCAGATGCAACAACCAACTCTCTTTTTTTATTAAATTTAAGTGAATAGATAAAATTCATTTATAATATCACTCTGGTTACATAATGATTGCGACGGTATATTTACACTAAACTTTTAGGTATATACCAATTACTGAAAGTGACTTAATTAGGCCTACGCCATGGTTAACAATAAACTGATTATGACGTGTTTATAAAACATTAACACCGGGTCACAGATCCGGATATTAATATCTATTACTACTATACTTATCAGATATTTTAATAGTACGTTAACGTTACCGGCAAACTCGCTGTATAGAGCCCTGCAGGAATACTTCCAGAATGAGGCGTAACTTTAGCTATTAGCGAGGCATCAAATTCTTTGTTACTTACAAGATATGGTGCTTTAGTCAATGATACAGGTGTTCCAAATTGAACTTCCGCCCCACCTTTTTTCCAATTAAGTGTAATATCAATCATACTATTGCTGGTCGTAATTTTCGATGAACTCCCTCCTGTTAATGTAATTTCAAATTTTGAAACACTTCCTGCACAACTAACGACAATGGGAACTTCAACAGTATTGTTATCAGAAAATACTCCCGCAGTTGTGACAACAGGAAGTTGAACTGTGGTGGGTAATCCTTGCCCATTATTAATAGTGCATTGTGGATTTGTTACCGTCATTGCAATCGGCAAGCTTGCACTTGCCGTTTGTGCGGCAATGACATTATTACCCCAAAGGTGAACCAGGGTACTCAATGCAATAAGGATGTATTTGCAGAAAGAATTAATCATAGCTAACCTCGACAGTCAAACTGGTTGCTATATTGCCACTTTGTATTATTTGCTCAGGTACTTTCTTCGGTAAAAGTCTAAACTGTCCCAATGTCACATTACTTGATTGTTCCTGAGCATTAAGTTGCAACGATGTATTGTAATTAAGATTGGTAAAGTCAGAAGCTGCATTCTTTTTCCACGATAAAGCCAGCCCAACACCAGATAGTCCGGTTTTCATGATGTTTGAGTCGCTGGTAGAAACACCATCCTTTGGTACAAATTTTACCGATACACCGCTGGCAGGCCAACTACATTGCATTGCCAGTGACACTATCTGTGGAGAAATACTCCCCGCTTCAATCTCATCAATACGTACTCCGCCAAAATTCACATTTGCAGGTGTTAACGTTAATGCACAGGTGTTTAATGCCATCGTCGCTGTGATGTTTACTCTATTTGAAATGGTGTATGACCCATAACTACTACAGCAAATTAATGACATAGAATAAATTAACACTTTCCATTTCCTCATAAATATCATCCTTTACATATATGTCGCAGTAATTGTTAAATACGTTGAAATTTTCCCTGTGGGATAAGTTGATGCTGGTAATACTTTTATTCTTAAGCTAATTGTATTGTAAACATCATTAGTTACGGGAGCATACACTTGGATACTTTTATTAAGCTGAGGAGGAGTTTCCTTCCCTTGATTATATTGCACTAACTGAAAATTTAGTTTCTTACCATCAGTAGCTGTGGCACTAAATGTGGCTTGGTTGGCATTAATAACATTTTCAGGATCAAAACGTAAATTAAAACCATTCACTGCGAGCGCTTTGTTAACGCAGTTCCAGGACACAGTAACCGATTGATAGAGATTTCCTTTATTAATCTCAATAGGTGATATAGTACCAAAATCTAAATTAACTGGTGTTGTTGCCATCGAACAACTACCTAAGTGCATAATTTTATGTGTTAAAGTTGCAGGATTTGCTGTTACCACCACATTAACATTCGTTCCTTTGACATTCCCTTGGGAAGGGGCCGGCAAAGTAAATGTTCGTGTGGAATTATTCCGCCGCCAATACTCATCAGTCAGTGTTAAAACAAGTTTCCCCACTGTGCCAGACCAGGTATCACCGCCGTTTAATTCTTTAGTAGTCTTTAACCCATTCCCCAAACAGGTAAATCCTTCAAGACGCCAGACAACGCCAGGGATAGTCGTAGTTAAAATACCATTACTACAGGTTCCTCCACTGGTAACAGGTAAGACCAAATAGCTTTTTCTATTCATAGTGGTTGTTTCGATGTAATCGCCACCGCATGAGAAATTTTGTGATACATTTGCAACTAATGCGGCAACGGGCCCATTCTGCGTAGAATTATAAGTTTTGTAATTTGTAGTTGCACTATCATATTCAAGAGTAATTCTACCACTAGAGCAATCCACCGAAGCGAGTACATGTGGCGAGATAAAAAATAACGCAAAAACAAGAAATAACAATCGCTGCATGATATTATTCTCCTGGGTGCCATTTTAGGCTAAAGTTTATATTCTCGGTCTACACCATAATCATCAAAAGCGATAATAGAAATATCTTTCCCAGAAAGCTTGCTACCTAAGGATACTTTCTCAAAAGGTGCAAAAGCAGCAATTTTATTTTTGACGTCTTCGCTAAGTTTCACATCCCGACCATTTTGCTTTACGTTTATCACTGCAAAATAATATGGAGAGTTATTAAATAAAACCGTGTTATTTCCTTCATTGATGAGCTTGATATTTTTCTCTGCACCTTCCCTACCATCTTTTAATGACTCAGGTCGATAAATCATCTTAACCTGAGTATGTAATGCTATGGCAAGAGAGTTTGTTCCCTCTTTCGGTGCTTTAGGGATTTCCTGGACGTTGACCCAAAACAGTGATTCTTTATCTTTGGGTAAACTGTCATTAATTTTTAGGACACGTAAAATTTGTTTATGTCCACCGGAAACCTTGAAAAAGGTCGGGCTGGGTGCAAAGTAAACGTTCTGATCTCCTGTATTTGCGTTATCGATCCAGATTTGTCCACCATACTCTTGAGAAGATTCATTATTTACCTGGACTGAAATGTTGTCTTTATCGCCCGCAAAAATATAACGCGTACTGTTGAGAACAAAGGCAGCATGGCTATTAAAGCTGGTCAGCAGCAAAGCCAATACTGGCATGAGTTTTATTTTTTTGATTACATTGTTACTCACAGTGGATCTCCTGAGTTTGGTCATAGTTTTTCTTCAGTAATTGCGTATTAAATTGACACTGATCAAGCGAAATAACACCTTCATCGCGTTCTTCAAGGTTCATCAACAAAATTCCACCGTTATTTACATAACCCACTTCTTTACCCTGCGTATTCTTTGCAATGCTCCCCATAGGGACGACATAACCGTTTTTCCCATAGAGTTTAACTACATAAGTATTGATTTTCTTAAATTTTACTTTTTTATAAATGATAGCATTTTCCGTTGGAGTCACATTAATCGCATTATCTGTAAGCTCAACATTTTTCGGTAATTTTTCAGCATTAACAGAAATTGTATTATTGTTATAAGCTGTAAGAGGAATTACCGCCCGTCCGTATTTATCTCCAGGCAAGGAGCCATTAAACATAACGCCTGGTACATCTTTCATCTGCACGATGGCCAGTTGATCATTTTTTACTGGGGTAAAAATTATCCCACCTTCTGGCACACCAATAACACTACCACCCAACTGGAGTGAGGTAGAGGTATTTTTCCCTGTTTGTGAATAAGTTGCTGATGTCTGCATCCAGTCAAATAAATAGGAGGCGGAAAGTGTGCCACCGGTAGTTTCACGAGTCTGGTTAACTGACGCATTATAACTCAGCCTTTGGCTAATCATTCCTGATACCCCAGTATTCATACTGATACCAGTACGTCGATCATAGTTAACATTCGAAAAACTATAATGTGTTTTATCAAACAGACTCAATGGCACGCTTAATGACAAACCAACATTATAGTCAGCATCCATATTTTGCAGTCTGGAATAACCGCCGTTCAGTGTCATTGTTATTTGGTCAAAGCTTTTTGTCAGACTTAAGTTAGCACCAACCTCATTATAATTATCCCAGTAATCTTCCTTCCACGCCGAGAGGTTTAAAAACATACCTTTTTCTGGTAGCTGGTAGGTAATGATTGACTCATAGCGTTGCTTAGGCCTGTTTTTTATAAAACTATATGAGTTATAGGTAAAATCAGCATAGTCAATATAATTTTCTGAATTAAAACGGTAACCAATAAGCTGTAAATTTGCATTATCACCAAGCGCTTTAGCATATTTTAACGACGTGCTATACCCTTTCAGATTCTTACCATTATGGTATTTCGCTTGTGATAAGTTGCCACTAAAAGACATGGCACCAAACCAGCCAAAAGAGCGAATTAATCCTAAACCAATATTGTTATAATTTTTGTCCAGCAATAAAGAACTATTGAGCGTAAAAGGTTCGAAACCATAGTCATAACTCATTTGTGCAAACAGGCTGTCTTTATCCCATTCACCATTATCCTGGTTAACTTTGCTACCCATGGCGAGGGCGTAGTTATACGTTCCTGGCCTTAATAAATTAGGCAACACTGCGACAGGGAAACGCTGTTCACGAACGGAGCCATCCTCTTCATAGATTTTCATGATCAAATCGCCAGAGTAAACGCCGTTAAGATCGTTGATCACAAATGGCCCCGGAGGAACGACAATAGATTTTAAGGTATAACCACTCTGCTCAATGGTTACCCTGGCGTGGGTTCGCGCAATACCATTAATTACCGGCGAATAAGCACGCGAATTCCACGGATACATATCCTGATTCGATTTAAGCTGAGCGCCGTAAAAGGTAAAACCATCGTTCAAAGAGTTATAAAGCTGTGTCTTGCCCAGTTGTAGATCGGATTTCAGTGATTTGATTGCCCGCGTCAGTAACAGATTATTCGTATCAAAATTTTCACCCTGGTAAGCGTACCCTCTACCCAGCAGCACCCATTCACCCAAGTTCACCTGGCCATCAATACTGCTATAGGTGGTTCTTTCCTGGTTGCTATTTTTTGCGGTATTAACGTCATAAGCGATTTTAAAACCGTTACTACCATAGTCCCATACACCGCCATCTTTTGCCGCGTCCTGGAAGCCTGCCTGTGGCAAATCAATAGATACTTCTTGCAAAGATTGATCAAACGCGACTTTACTGTTCTTCTCATTACCCAGCAAATAGCACTGACGTGCAGCATTATAAACATTTTCATAAAAGTCTTTATTAATAATAATACCGTTTTCAGTTAGCCATTCATCAGAGAGACATATCCCTTCGACATCCTCTTTTGTGATGCTCATCTCGGTAGATGACGCGATTTTAGAACCATTGAAGATAACATCAACAACGTATTTACCCGGTACGTTTCCTTTATTGCTATTTAAAACACCAGGAATGTCTTTACTCCCCCCACGAATAAAGCTGAAGTTGAACTCTTCGGCAAGAGCACCTTTCGATAGTAAATGAAAAATAATAGCGACAAATAATATCTCTTTTTCATCAATGTCTCTTACCATAATTATTTGAAAAATAAGAAGGGAAGAATTAACCCACTTCCCTCCTTAGGTCTAAATATAATTATTTATATGCAACAGTATAACTAGCTGATGCAGCAAAGGCGCCAGGAGTCATTGTGCCTGTTACTGGCCTTTTAAGCTGAGCGGCAAAATCAAAGGATTGAATACCTCCGGTTGCAGTAGTATAGTCAAAAGCAGTTTGACCTTGCTTTATAATACGACCTGCTGAAGATGTCGCAGTTGAGTTTGAGGTACTCATAATCATATATGCGTTAGTACCATTCGGCGCTGAGTTACCAAAACCAGTTGCTGTAAGAGTTGGCGATGTCCAATTCATAGTAGCATTATTTTTTGCTAAGCAGGCAGCATCTTGCGGGACAAGTTTGAAACTTACTGCTGTACCATCTGCCGTAGAGTTATTCATGAGAGTACCAAGATCAACACTTGATATATTTGCTCCAGCACCATCTTGAACGGATAAGTCACACGTCGCAGTAGTAACTGCCCCTGTAAAATTAACAGTACCACTGTTTGCAGCCATTGCAGTAGAAGCCATCCCAAGTACAGCAAGAATAGCTGAACCTAAAACCAATTTTTTCATTTAATGCTCCTTAAAGCCTTTAAAGAATTGTTAGTCCCAAATTCGGTTAGTCCTAAATTTGCTCATGCCCAGAAGTTCATGAACGACGCAAAATTACCTTGCACAAGAAAAGTTGGTCAACAATAAAACTCTACCATCGTGTTTTTATATCGATTTGTTCTACTTAGTTATTACATTCAAAATCAATTTCAACTTTCATTATGGATATTTTTATTTTTAAAGTTATTGATAAAACCCCTTCATTTAAACACGAACATTTTTATTTATTATTGATTTATTCTTATTATTTACCTAAAAATGGAATATTTTGATAATGGAAATTTAAAATATATGGATAGCTTAGCAACGTAAATAAAACAGTCGCGACACACCTATAGCAAAAGAGTCTCTGTCATTTGATGACAGAAGGTCTTCTTCTATTGGAAAAGAGAGTATTTGATGAAAAACATTCCATTCGCTGTGAACACATTTCCATTATAATAATGAATATCCTCAACCAGATTAACAAAATGAAACAACCATGTACTGCAAAATGGTTATAGATCAATCATATAAATACTTACGATAATGAGCGCTCCTGGGGTTCTCAATTCCAGTAAAACTGATTGTTATTATTTTACTGATTGATTAGTTCTGGTTTTTTATCAAATTTTGATATTTTTATTGTGGATATTAAAAAT
>NZ_PTSB01000020.1:0-79516 GCF_002965125.1 Escherichia sp. MOD1-EC6162 | reverse complement strand
CACTGAACCGTAGGCCGGATAAGGCGTTTTACGCCGCATCCGGCATTCAACGCCTGATGCGACGCTGACGCGTCTTATCAGGCCTACAAAATCCGGGCACTGAACCGTAGGCCGGATAAGGCGTTTTCACCACATCCGGCATTCAACGCCTGATGCGACGCTGACGCGTATTATCAGGCCTACAAGATCCGGGCACTGAACCGTAGGCCGGATAAGGCGTTTTACGCCGCATCCGGCATTCAACGCCTGATGCGACGCTGACGCGTCTTATCAGGCCTACAAAATCCGGGCACTGAACCGTAGGCCGGATAAGGCGTTTTACGCCACATCCGGCATTCAGCGCCTGATGCGACGCTGACGCGTCTTATCAGGCCTACAAGATCCGGGCACTGAACCGTAGGCCGGATAAGGCGTTTTACGCCGCATCCGGCAACCGTTGCCGGAACCGAAAACAACAACTCACCCCGCCCGTAAAAGCATTTTCATTTTTTCGCTGCGACAAAACTGACGCTTCACTTCCACCACCAGCGGATGGCGCGACAGCACAATCATCACCATAAACGCCAGTGCGCCTGCGGTAATTTGCACCACCAGCAGCGTCCCCAGTGCCAGTTGCCCTTTCAGCACCACGCCCAGCACATAACTGATCACCAGCGTCGGTAATGAGAGATAAAACGGTAGCCACAAGCTCAGGATGTACTGCCGATAACTGGAGCCGAGCACCGGTTTAATCATCACGAAATAACTCAGCACAGTGTTGATAATCTGCACCAGCAGGAAGCCCAGCGTGACGCCGATTGCGCCCGCCATCTGCCCACCAATAACAATCGCCGGAATAAACAGAAAGGTTTTGAATACGTTAAATTTAAAGCTGATATCGACCCGCGCTTTCGCCATCAGCAGCGAACCAATCGGGTTACCCACTGAACGCAGTAGCCCCACCACGCACAGCAATTGCAGCACCGGAATGATGCTGTTCCATTTCTCACCAAATACCAGCGGCACAAAATTATTGGCTACCACCATCAATCCCAACAGCGCTGGAAAGTTGATAATCCCCACCACCGACAGCAGCTTGTAGAAGTTGACGCGCAGCTTTTCGGTGTCGTCCTGAATTTTGGCGAACGCTGGAAACAGCACGCGGGTGATTATCGGGTTCAACTTCATCGGCGGTACAACAGCCACGTTGTACGCCAGGTTGTAGCCCCCCGCCACGCCCGCGCCGAGAATACGTGCCAGCACCAGCGTTGAAAGGTTGGTATTGAGATAGTTGATGATGCTGTCTGCCGTCAGCCAGGCACCAAAACGTAAGTTTGGTGCCACCGACGCCAGCGAAAAATGCAGGCCGGGACGATAAATTTTACGGCCAAAGTAGCCAAACAGCAGCGTTCTCACCGCACTATTGACCAGATAACCAAGGATTGCGGTCATCGCCAGTGGCCAGAAATGAGCGCTAACCACCGTAAAGGTAAAGCCCGCCAGCACGGCGCTGGTTTCGATCATGCCGATCTTGTTGAACTCCAGTTCCTTCTGCATCAACGCGCGGAACTGTTGCCCGTGGGGGATCACCACAAACGCCAGCGACAATGTTTTAATCAACGGCACCAAATCCGGGTTATTCAGCACGCCACCAATGGCGTCACTCAACAAAAACACCGCCGCGCACACCACGATCCCCAGCCCAACGTTCAGCCAGTACAGCGTGGTGAGTTCAAGGTGACTGATTTCTTTCCGCTGAATAATGGAGTTGGCGATGCCGAAGTCAGAAAGCGTATCTGCCAGCGTAATGATCACCAGCGACACGGTAAGCAGGCCGAACTGATGGTTATCGATAATCCGCGCCAACACGGTCATCTGTACCAGTCCCAGGCCGATGATGATCACCGTGGCAATCGCTGACCACTTCGCGCCACTGATGGTTTTTTCACGTAAGCTCATATCAATATGCCGCTTTGTTAACGAAGCCCTTGAACACCGTCAGGAAAACGATCCGGATATCGAACCAGACGCTCCATTCGCGGATATACTCAAGGTCAAACTCGACGCGTTTTTCCATTTTCTCCAGCGTGTCGGTCTCGCCGCGCCAGCCGTTAATCTGCGCCCAACCGGTAATGCCTGGTTTCACTTTATGGCGCAGCATGTAGCCTTCAATGAGCTGGCGATATTGTTCGTTATGCGCCACCGCGTGCGGGCGCGGACCAACAATCGACATTCCTCCCGTCAGCACATTGATAAATTGCGGCAGTTCATCCAGCGAGGTTCGACGTAGAAAGTTCCCCACTCTGGTCACACGCGGATCGTTTTGTGTCGCCTGGGTCACGACGTTGTCATTTTCCATCACTTTCATAGAGCGAAACTTCCACACTTTGATCGGCTTGCCATCCATGCCATAGCGGGTCTGGCGGAAAATTATTGGCCCAGGGGAACTCAGTTTCACTGCCAGGGCAATGCAGCACAGCACCGGGGAGATCAGCAGTAAGATCAAGGTAGCCAGCACAATATCTTCAGCGCGTTTGATCAGGCGGTTAACCCCAGAAAGCGGCGTGTCGTACAGCGGCACCACCGGTACGCCGTTCATCTCTTCGATACGTGAATGGAGAATGTTGAAAGTAAATACATCGGGGATCAGCAGCACCGAACAGGTGGTGTCTGCCAACGCATGTACCAGCTTTTTCACTCGCGCGCCGTCGCACATCTGCATGGCGATATAGACGTTATGAATCTTGCCCGCTTTAGCGTCCTCAACCAGTTGTTGCAGGTTGCCTGCCCAGTCATTAGAAACGCCGCCCGGCTTCGGATCGTGATATACGCCCACCACTTCAAACCCTAACCACGGCTGATTACGGAAGCTCTCGATCAGCATTTGTCCGGCGGCTAAGTCCCCCGCCACCGCGACCATGCGTTTGTTATAGCCATGATTACGCAACCATCCCGCACCGATACGAATGCATGAACGGCAAACCACCAGTCCGATGCTGGTCAGCAGATACCACGCCAGCCAGACCTTCAGTTGCGTATCGAAATCATTATTAAACGCCACCAGTCCGGCGCTAAAAATCACGCTTAGCGTCCAGTTTTGTAGCAGCAGGGCAAATTCTGTCGTTGCCCGAACACCGCGCCAGGAGCGATAAAAATCGGTGATGCCGCCCAACATCTGGAACACCACCAGCGTAATCAGCGCCACCAACAGATGCATGTAGAAGAATGACCGCCCGCTCACTTCGCAAACCAGCCATAGTCCGGCAAACATGATGGTGATATCTGAAAAGCGTTGCACCATAGAGATTAACGATGCATTGGTTTTCGCTCGCTCGCGCTTTTTTAGATTTGTCATCGTTGTTCCTGTTATTAGCCCCTTACCCGCAATGGGGTAAGGGAAAAACAGACATTACTCGTTCAGCAACGTCAGCAGAGTGCGCGTTCGCGCTTCCATCAGCGGCACATCGCCGCGCGATTCCACATTCAGCCGCACCACCGGTTCAGTGTTGGAGGAGCGCAGATTGAAACGCCAGTCGGCAAAGGTCATGCTGATGCCGTCGGTGCGATCCACCGCCAGCGCCTCGCGGCTAAAGTGCTGTTCGACGCGGTTAATTGCCTCAGCGGGTTGCGCCAGCTTGCTGTTGATCTCCCCACTTGCCGGAAATGCCGTCATGCGGTCACGCACCAGTTCACCCAGTGTTTTCCCTTTCAGGCACACCAGTTCGGCTACCAACAGCCACGGGATCATGCCGCTGTCGCAATAAGCAAAATCACGGAAATAGTGATGGGCGCTCATTTCGCCACCGTAGATGGCGTCTTCCTTGCGCATACGTTCTTTAATAAAGGCGTGTCCGGTTTTCGACATCACCGGCGTACCGCCTGCAGCGGTCACCACATCGACAGTGTTCCAGGAGAGACGCGGATCGTGGATGATCTTCGCGCCAGGATTTTTTTCGAGGAACGCTTCTGCCAGCAGGCCGACGATGTAGTAGCCCTCGATAAACTGCCCTTTTTCGTCGAACAGGAAGCAGCGGTCGAAATCGCCATCAAAGGCAATACCCATGTCCGCACCGTGTTTGATAACCGCATTACACGTATCGTCGCGGCATTCCGGCAGCAGCGGATTAGGAATACCGTTGGGGAAATTGCCGTCTGGCGTGTTGTGCACCTTGATTAATTCCACGGGGGCGTCGAGTGCTTTCAGACGATCTTCGATAGCATCCACCACCGGCCCCGCAGCGCCGTTACCGGCGTTGATCACCAGCTTGAGCGGCGTGAGGTTTTTGTGGTTGATATAACCGAACAGGTGATCAACGTAAGCGTCACGCAGGTTGATTTGCTGATAGCGACCACGTGTTGTTTCATCGACAGGCGGAAAGTCATTGGCTTCCGCCAGACGCTGGACGTCGCGCAGTCCGGTATCGCCGCTGATCGGGCGAGCCCCTTCGCGCACCAGTTTCATGCCGTTGTAATCCATCGGATTATGGCTGGCGGTGACTTCGATACCGCCATCTACGCCGAGATGGAACGTGGCAAAATAGATCTCTTCGGTGCCTGACATGCCGATATCCAGCACATCGACGCCCGCGTCCTGTAAACCTTTTGCCAGCGCCAGTTTTAAGGTTTCACTGGTGAGGCGGACATCACCACCTAATACAATGGTTTTCGGTTTAAGAAATTCGCCATAGGCGCGACCAATGCGCCAGGCAATATCTTCATTCAGTTCTTCGCCTAATTTTCCGCGAATATCGTAGGCTTTAAAGCAGGTTAATTTTTTCATGTCGATACCCTTTTTCAGGCAATAGTTGGCCCTGACCGAAGCGGCCAATTTTGTTTTTGTCGTTATTTACATCGCGATTCGGCATTCATTGCCTGATGCGACGCTACCGCGCCTTATCAGGCCTACAAAACCCGAACCACAGGTCGGATAAGGCGTTCACGCCGCATCTGACAGCCAGCGCCTGATGCGACGCTACCGCGTCTTATCAGGCCTACAAAACCCGAACCACAGGTCGGATAAGGCGTTCACGCCGCATCCGACAGCCAGCGCCTGATGCGACGCTACCGCGTCTTATCAGGCCTACAAAACCCGAACCACAGGTCGGATAAGGCGTTCACGCCGCATCCGACAGCCAGCGCCTGATGCGACGCTACCGCGCCTTATCAGGCCTACAAAATCCGAACCACAGGTCGGATAAGGCGTTCACGCCGCATCCGACAGCCAGCGCCTGATGCGACGCTACCGCGCCTTATCAGGCCTACAAAACCCGAACCACAGGTCGGATAAGGCGTTCACGCCGCATCCGACAGCCAGCGCCTGATGCGACACTACCGCGTCTTATCAGGCCTACAAAACCCGAACTACAGGTCGGATAAGGCGTTCACGCCGCATCCGACAGCCAGCGCCTGATGCGACGCTACCGCGTCTTATCAGGCCTACAAAACCCGAACCACAGGTCGGATAAGGCGTTTACACCCGTCCGTAGCGATCCGAAAAACGCACCACATCATCCTCTTCGAGATAAGAGCCGGAGCGCACTTCAATTAAATCGAGCGGAATTTTCCCCGGATTTTCCAGGCAATGCGTCGCCCCCAGCGGAATATAAATGGACTCGTTTTCACCAAGCAGTTTGATATCACCGTCAATGGTGACTTTTGCCGTTCCCGCCACCACCACCCAGTGTTCTGCCCGGTGATGGTGCATCTGTACCGACAACCCCTCGCCCGGTTTCACGGTGATGCGTTTCACCTGGTAGCGGTCGCCTGCGTCGATAGAGTCGTATTTGCCCCACGGGCGGTACACTTCGCGATGCACCCGATGCTCATGACGACCATCAGCTTTGATCTGCTCGACCACTTTTTTCACATCCTGCACCGCGTTCCGATCGGCAATCAACACCGCGTCTTTGGTCTGCACCACGACCAGATCTTTCACCCCAACGGTGGTCACCAGGCCAGATTCGGCATACACATAGCTGTTTTCGGTTTTGTGATTAATCACGTCGCCGTGGCAAACATTGCCCTCGGCGGTGTGTGCGCTGATCTCCCATAATGAGGACCAGGAACCGACATCGCTCCAGCCCGCATCCATCGGCACCACAACGGCATCTGCCGTGCGTTCCATGACCGCGTAATCCACCGACTCTTCCGGGCAGGCGAGAAACGCTTCTTCATCCACACGAATAAAATCGAGATCCGGATCGATGGCGCTCATCGCTTTTTCACAGGCGTCTAGAATATCCGGACGATATTTTTTCAGTTCTTCGAGATAACGTCCGGCGCGGAACAGGAACATGCCGCTGTTCCAGTAATAATCGCCGTTTGCCACATAGCCCTGCGCGGTTTCCAGATTCGGTTTTTCGACAAACTGCGCCACTTCAAAGGCCACCGTATCTTGCTCGCCGGGGGAAACGTCGCCGCGACGAATATAGCCATAACCGGTTTCAGGTAGATCCGGCACAATGCCGAAGGTCACCAGCTTGCCCGCTTCGGCATACGGCATGGCATTACGCACGGCGCTGCGAAAAGCGTCCTCATCGGCAATCACATGATCCGCCGCCAGCACCAGCATTAACGGGTCGCTCTCGGGGCTATGGCGTTTTGTCGCCAGTGCCGCCAGCGCAATGGCGGGCGCGGTGTTGCGCCCTACCGGTTCGAGAATAATGTTCTCGGTGAGTTTGTTTAGTTGACGCAATTGCTCCGCGACAATAAAACGATGTTGCTCATTGCAAATCACCACCGGGCTTTCGCACTCCACGCCGTTCAGGCGGCAGATGGTGGTTTGCAGCATGGTGAGATCACCTTTCAGGCATAAAAACTGCTTGGGGTAAAGTACGCGGGAAAGTGGCCATAAGCGGCTACCGGAGCCACCTGCCATCACCACAGGATAGAGTTTCGACTGCGCCATAATTATCCCCGAATATCATTTATAAATTGACGTAACACGTTCTCTTTATCGAGCGTGCGTTCGGCATATTCACGTGCCACCGTGTTGTGTCTGGGCAGCAGGAGCGCCTGGCGGATCCCCGCCACCAGCGCCTCTACCGATTCCGGTTCTACGCAAACCGCAATACCTGGAAAGGTGGCGCAAAGCTGCCCCAGTTCTGTGTGAGCTTCTGCGGTAATCACCGCGTTACCGCCTGCCGCCAGAATATTGGTCAGTTTCGACGGCAATACGGCATCTGCCGCGCCGCGTTTTTGCACTACCAGATGGCAATCGCCCATCTTCAGCAGCGCGGGCAAGGCTTTATACGATTGCAGCGGGAAAAATTGCATGTTGCGCAGCCCACGCTGCTGCGCCATTTTTTCCAGCCGCGCTTTGCCGCCGCCCTGCCCGACAATGGCAAAAATCAACGGTTCATCGCGCAGGCGATCGGCGGCTTCAATAACGTTTTCCAGCCCCTGCTTTTCGCCAATATTGCCGGAGTAAAGAATGATTTTTTTGTTATCTGGTAGACCAAGCTGGTTACGAAGGGCGTCGACATCGGCCTGTGCAACGTGCTGAAAACGAGCGATTTCCGACCAGTTGGGGAAGAAGATGACTTTTTCCGCCGCCACGCCTTTTTCGATGGCTTTATTCATCATCGAGCGTGAAATCGTGGAGACATTATCAACGTTGTGCAGCCCGCTACGTTCGAACGCTGTTGCCAGGCGGGCCACTTTGCCGCCGTTGCCTTTTCCGGCAAGACCCAGCCCCAGCATGGCGTCCACTTCGTAATCCTGAATATGCAGCACGGTACGCGCGCCAGAGAGTTTTGCCAGCAGGCGCATTCCTGGCGTGCAAAACAGCGTTGGCACCACGCCGATAATGCGATCCGGCCTCCAGCGGCGTTGCGCCATCAGCGGGAAGAAACTGCTGACGGCAAAACTGCCAAGATGCAAAAGGCGTTTCAGGGTACTGGGCTGTTCTGGCACATACAGCGGGCAGCGCCACACCGTGGCTGCGCCCTCTTCCCGTTTGTACCGCCAGGCGGAATAGTTCTCGCCCACCTGCCACTGCGGATAGTAAGGCGGCGCGGTAATGACCCGCACTTCATGACCTTGTGCTGCCAGCCATTCCACCATCTCGCCAGTGTATTTGCCGATACCGGTTAGCTCTGGCGAGTAGTTAATGCCGTAGACCAGAATTTTCATAAGCCAGGCACTCCGGCACGCTTCTCAGCGAGAAAATAGGCGCGGCTGTTCGCATGAACATCGTCACTGGCCAGCAGCGCGTCCGCCGTCAACCAGCGGTAATCGTCATGCTGTTCGTCCGGCAGCAACAGCTCTTCTTCCGCTACCCTGAAGCGAAAACCGAGCACCACATAGTGGGTGGTGAAATCTGTACCGGAGAAGTTATCGTCATAAAAATGCTGCCAGACGCCGTAAAACTGGCCTGCTTTCATCGGCAGTCGCAGCCCCAGTTCCGCCAGCGTCAGCCGCTCAAATGCGGCTTCCAGCGTTTCATCCTTCTGCACGCGCCCTCCCGGCACAAACCAGTAACCCTGCGCCGGGCGGTTGGTTCTTTTGCCAAGCAGGAACTCGCCGCGGCTGTTCTCGACAATAAAGTCGAGAGAGACAAGCGGGGTCGAGCGCACTACTGTGGCAAAGTCTTCCTGACGTAAAAACATCATTACCCCCGAAAACGCTCTTGATTCTCAAGAAACCACTGGTAGGTGCTGGCAAGCCCCGCCTCCAGTGAGATTTCGTGATACCAGCCAAGTTGATGCAGGCGTGTCACATCCAACAGTTTGCGCGGCGTGCCGTCCGGTTTGCTGGCGTCGAAAACTACCCGACCTTTGTAGCCCACCACTTTAGCGATAGTTTGCGCCAGCTCGCGGATGGTGCAGTCAACGCCGGTGCCGACATTAATGTGCGACAGCATCGGCTGGGTGTTCTCCAACCAGACTTCGTGCGCCAGCTCCATCACATGAATGCTCGCCGCCGCCATATCATCGACATGCAGAAATTCGCGCATCGGTGTGCCGCTGCCCCACACCACCACGTCCGGCGCATTCTGTGCTGTCGCCTCGTGGAAGCGGCGCAGCAATGCAGGGATCACGTGCGAGTGACTCGGGTGGAAGTTGTCATGTGGCCCGTACAGGTTGGTCGGCATGACCGAGCGGTAATCGCGTCCATATTGGCGGTTGTATGATTCGCACAGTTTGATCCCGGCGATTTTGGCAATCGCGTAGGGCTCATTGGTCGGCTCCAGCGTCCCCTGTAACAACTCGCTTTCTGCCATCGGCTGTTTTGCCAGTTTTGGGTAGATGCAGGACGAACCGAGAAAGAGCAGTTTGTTCACGTCGTTCTGATGCGCGGCATGAATGATGTTGCTCTCAATCATCATGTTCTGGTAGATGAAATCCGCCGGATAAGTATTGTTGGCAACAATGCCGCCCACTTTCGCCGCCGCCAGATACACCTGGTCAATGCGCTCACTGGCAAAGAAATCATCCACCGCGCGGCTGTCCAGCAGGTTCAGTTCGTCGCGGGTACGCAATACCAGTTCCACATCGCCGCGCTGTTCGAGCTGGCGCTTGATGGCGGAACCGACCATCCCGCGATGGCCAGCGATAAAAATACGTTGTTTACTCATGCTTAAGACTCCAGCGCGATCGCCACGTCGTAGCCGTGAGATTTCAGCAGAGAGTGTTTTTTCGCTGCCTCAAGGTCGTTAGCCACCATTTCAGAGACCATCTCTTTGAGAGTGATTTCCGGTTTCCAGCCCAGTTTTTCGTGCGCTTTGGTCGGATCACCGAGCAGCGTTTCAACTTCAGCCGGACGGAAGTAACGTGGGTCAACGGCGATAATTACATCACCCGGTTTTACGCCTGGTGCGTCATGCCCGGTGACGGAAACCACTATGCCCTTCTCTTCAACGCCCGTGCCTTCAAAGCGCAGTTTGATACCCAGTTGTGCCGCCGCCATTTCCACAAACTGGCGCACAGAGTACTGAACGCCGGTAGCGATAACGAAATCTTCTGGCTGTTCCTGTTGCAGCATCATCCACTGCATTTTTACGTAATCTTTGGCATGACCCCAGTCACGCAGGGAATCCATATTGCCGAGGTACAGGCAGGACTCCAGCCCCTGAGCGATGTTGGCGATTGCGCGGGTAATTTTGCGGGTGACGAAGGTTTCGCCACGGCGCGGCGATTCATGATTAAACAGAATGCCGTTGCAGGCGTACATGCCATAGGATTCGCGGTAGTTGACGGTTATCCAGTAGGCGTACAGTTTGGCGACCGCATACGGAGAGCGCGGGTAGAACGGCGTAGTCTCTTTCTGTGGAATTTCCTGCACCAGACCGTACAGTTCAGAGGTGGAAGCCTGATAGAAACGGGTTTTCTTTTCCAGACCGAGGAAGCGGATCGCCTCCAGCAGACGCAGCGTGCCCATCGCGTCAACGTCTGCGGTATATTCCGGTGATTCAAAAGAAACCGCAACGTGGCTCATCGCGCCCAGGTTGTACACTTCGTCCGGCTGTACTTCACGCAAAATGCGCGTCAGGTTGGAGGTATCACTCAGGTCGCCATAATGCAGATGGAATTTCGGGTTGCAGGTGTGTGGATCCTGATAAATATGATCCACGCGCTCGGTATTGAATGACGATGCGCGGCGCTTAATACCATGCACCTCGTAACCTTTCTCCAGCAGCAGTTCTGCCAGGTAAGAACCATCTTGTCCGGTTACGCCGGTGATGAGAGCGACTTTTGACATGTCTTATTCCTCTGTATTTTTTGAATTTATTCAGTTTCAACGCGTTTGCGTATCACCACTGCGGGGTTCCCCCGGCAAACCACATTTGCCGGAAGCGATTTAAAAACACTGCTTCGCGCACCTACGACGGTGCCGTCGGCAATAGTGACGCCGGGCGCGACAAAAACATCCGTCGCCAGCCAGCATTTCTCGCCAATCACAATTGGCAAGGCGTTAATAGTGAAATAGTCACTTGCATGATCATGACTGCCGGTACACAAATAACTTTTTTGTGAAATTACCGAATGAGCGCCAATGGTAATTTCGCCAAGGGTATATAAATTAACCTCATCACCGATCCACGCGTAATCACCTAAAGTTAATTTCCATGGATAAGTAATTTTTACTGACGGGCGAATAACTACGTTTTTTCCTATTTTTGCGCCAAATAAACGTAACAAAAATGCCCGCCAGCGATACAATACTTGCGGTGACCAGGCAAATAATGTTGCCTGTACCGCCCACCATAATTGCACTTTAATCGCGTTGCCGCCCCGGAACCCTTTCGGCACCGAGAACCCACTTAAATCCTGCATCGTTTTCCCTTATATTCAGCTTTTGTTATATAAGGCTTTCGTCTTTGAGGTAGTACGTTGGCGTAAATGCCAGGATAATTCAGCCCAAAAGCCAGGCACATGTAATATTTGTCGTTGTACTTTTTTGGCGTCTGCACACAATTCCATATTATTGGTGGTAGAAATTCCGCCCATGGAAAATTCAGACACCAGGCCATTGAGTTTTTTAAATGCATAACCGGCCTTATACATTTTGGCCGCCAGCGCGTAATCGGAAGAAACTTTATATTCCAGATCATAGCGCCATTTTTTCAGACCAGAAATCGGGAAAAATATCGCCTGATGACTGGCGGGCAGACTGTGATAAATATACCAGCCAGGTTTGGCGCTACGTTTAATTTTATGGCCATCGCCAAAATCCAGCAGCGCATCGCCAGTGACCATCACGTTATCTTGTTGTGTTTTTAACTTACGCACAAAATTCGCGGCATTCGGGTGAAAGATATCGCCCGAGTTAAGAAACAAAGCAAATTTGCCTTGCGCCATCGCAATGCCTTTGTTCATGGCGTCGTAGATGCCGTTATCTGGCTCACTGACAAAGCGTAAGTTATGAACACCATTGAGATTTTCCAGATACTCACGGCTGCCGTCGTTCGAACCGCCATCGACAACAATCCATTCGAAGCTGATATCCTCCGCCTGCGCCAGATGCGTCAGGGAGGCGTGTGTTTTAACTATCCCTTCGAGATTACGAAACGCGACGGTGATTATGCTAAGCAACATGTTCTTTCTTACCTCGTAATACCCGTCATACTTCAAGCTGCATGTGCGTTGGTTTTCCTCGCTCCCCCCAGTCACGTACTCGTGTACGCTCCTGGGATTCGCTGTGTCACCAACTTCCTGCAACTCGAATTATTTAGGGTGTATATTTAACGCTTTTCGCAAAATAAACGGACAGACGATTAAAAATGCATATTCCGGGCTAAATATTGAACCGGTAAAAAACAGCGACACCGGAGTAAAAAGATATAATTGCACGCGAAAATTGCGGTTATCACCAAAAGCGTTGAGCATCATTTTTATCACTTTCCCCATGTACCACAGCGATAAAAACACCGCGAACCAGGAAAAATAAATAATCAGCAGATATAAACCATTGTCTATGGTTTTTCCGACATCCGCACCGTTAAATATTCCGAATGATGCGACATATTCATAAAGTGAGCCAAATCTGACCACACCGTCAATATGGGTCAAAGAATAACCGACCATCACCAGCGGACCAACAATACGATAATACGATGACGATCCTTCCGTACCTAAATCTCCCAGACGGGTGGAAATATAAGGAAACGCAATGACCACACCAACCAGGAATACAGCCAAAGAAATCAATGCCAGCGGTAATTTTTTCTTAATCGCCTCTTTATTCAGATACTGAAATGCCCACTCCAGCAAATAAAACAGGATAAAGGTCATAACCCCTGAAAACGATCCAGATAATATTATCCCTGCGAGAATCATAGCATCGGTTTTAGGGGTTTTGATACCAAACTGTTTGATACTGAGCCAAATTGAGATTAATGCCAGAGCGAAAAATGCTGGTTCGAAATAAAGTGCCGTGGTGCGCTTGCCACCGAATTTAATGAAATTCAGTACATAGCTGTTACTGTAAATCAGGTATTTCGAAATCGACTCCATAATACTGCTGCCGCCAGTAAGGATAATTTGCGCCATCTCCACCGCCGCCAGCGCCACCACCAGCCCAACCACCAAATAAAAGAAGCGTAATATCTTGCGGTGGTTGTGTGGCGAAATGGTTTTAAAGCGAATGCTCCACACCATGCCAATAATGATCACGATATAGACAAACAGCATCGTCGAGGTAACGTATTTGCTGGCATCCAAAGACTGACCAAACAGGTAGTTAAACGCCGTGAGTCCCGCACCAATCCCTAACGCTATCATCAATTTTTTAACGCTGATGCGCTCTAAAAACAGCAACAACAAGACAGGCAAAAAGGTGACGATGGTGATGGGAAAACTTTCGCCAAGCTGGGCGATTTTGACGTTAACCAGCAGGTAAATCAGCGGCAACAGCAGGTAGCTACAGATCCTGATAGAACTTGACATACTCCTCCAGCATCTGTTGTCCACTGTAGGCGGTGCGACTGCGCTGGCTGAACCCGGTAAGTGTGGTGCCAAATATCGCCTGCGCGATTTCTGGTTTACTTAACTGCACCAGTTGCAGCACTTCTTCTTCGCTGACGGTTTTACCGCCAGACTTTTGCAGCACTTCCCACGCCGCGTCGCTGTGAGTGGCAATCACCGGCACACCGATGGATAACGCTTCACACAAAATCAGCGGGTAGTTATCGACGCGAGAGCTAAATACCAGCGCATCCATTTGATTAAGCGCACTCATCAGCTTACGTTTGTCGGTTTCAAAACCGTGATTGACCACGTTGCCTGCGCTAAACGGCGAGAACTTACCGAAGGTATGAAGTTCGATTTTATCGCCCAGCGCCATCATTTCGCGTACCAGTCGCTGGTTAGTTTTGCCGTCATAACGCAGGTCATGCGCCACCACAGCGATTTTCGGCTTGCCCTGGGTTTCGCGCACCGGTGGCAGTTCCGCCAGAATTGCCTCGGTTGCCACGTCAATCCCGTTATTGATAATCCGGCAACGTCCAGGCCCGTACAGACTATTGAAAGCGTCAGCCACATGCTGGCTGGGGGAAATAAACTGACAGCCCAGCGCCAGCATCTCACGGAACAACTGGCGTTTGCCTGTAACTCGCTGGTGCGCGCGATCAACCTTCACCGGCGGATAGTTATTTAGAGTCGGGCATTTCTGACAGCCCGTTTTCCAGCCTTCACAACCGTCGGTAAAGGCACAGCGTCCGGTGACACTCCAGTGGTCGTGCAGCGTCCAGAGCAGAGTGACATCTGGCTTGTGGTTTTTCACTTTTTCGCAAAATCTCACCACGTTGTTGAGATTCAACCAGTAACTGTGCAGGACATGAAAATGCAGCACCACTGGCCCCTGCGTGCGGGTAATGGTGCGATATAACGCATTAAAATTGCCGAACACGTCGCGGTTAAACAGTGGAAACAGTGCGATATTCGCCATCGCCGTCAGGCGTGGGGTGTGTTTAATCACCTGCGGATAGTTTTGATGGCTGACACTCTCTTTGCCGCCCTTGCCGTAGCCGTAGACAAAATGTGACGCCAGCCCCTGTTGCAGTGCGCGCTGGTGGAGATCTAACGCCACGCCTGCCGCCCCGCCCTCCGCCAGCCGCACATTAAATTGCAAAATATTCATTTAATTACCTTCACTCGCGCTTTTTCTCCCACCACCAGCGCGTTGTCCGGGACAGCATCGAGCACCACGCTGCCCGCGCCGACAGTCACGTTGTGACCAATGGTGATATCGCCAAGAATAATGACATTGGCACCGAGTTCGACGCCGTTGCCAATTTGGGGGCACGCCATGTTGTCGGCTCCTCGATTGCCAATAGTGACGCCGTGGCGAATGGTGAAATCATCCCCCGCCACCACGTTTTTATTGATCACCACCGCGTAGCCGTGATGGATGGTAAAACGACGTCCGATGGTCGCGGCAGCCTGGATTTCATAACCGAAAAAGCATTCAGTGATAATGCGATACAGCACCAGCAGCGGAACCGCCCACAGATTGTTGAGGACGTTCTTTTTGCGCCACACCGAGCAAAAATGGGCAACGCGATAGGCGAGAACCATGCAGCACGGGCGGAGACTCCAGCTATTGGCGCGCAGATCTTCCAGCATCCTTAGCGCCCCCGCAGCCCGTCCGCCAGACGTTTACCATTGCGCACTGACAACAGTGTCAGCAAAGTGCGCCAGGTCATGTGCTTATTGCGGATTTGATAGAGGGTAAACAGTTGATACTTTTTGCTGGCGCGGTCGAATTTGTCTTTGTGCTTGCGGTAAAAATGGAAGTATCCGGAGAATTTTTTCGGTGACGAGGTGATCTGCATTTCGCCGTGATTGATATGCAGGATCTGCGTCGCCTCTTCCACTTTCCACGGTTCGCCATACTCCACCACCATCCGCAGGAAGATGTCGTAATCCTGTGCTGCTTTCAGTTCGGTATCGAACAAACACTCTTTGAAACGCCACGCCCAGGTAAAAACCTGGTTGCCGATGATGTTGCGCTTGTAGAACAGGCGGCGTGAATACGGCGATTTGGGATACAGCGGCAGGCTTGCCGGTTGGGAATAGACTTCGCCCTGGCAAACGTAGTCGTTAGCGTACAAAAAGGCGTGAGTGACCAGTTGCTGTTTATGGGCGAGGAAGACACTCAGGCGGTTGGGTGTCCACTCGTCATCGTCATCGATCCCGGTGATGTATTCCCCTTGAGCCAGCATAATCGCCTGGTTGCGTACCGCGCAGGCTCCACTGTTAATATCGTTGTGAATGTAGGTGATGCGTGGGTCATTGAGGGCTGTGACGTATTGTTGCAACTGTTCCCAGGACGTAGAGCAATCATCAACGATGATCATCTCCCAGTTGCTGTAGTCCTGGCGCAGGACCGATTTGATCGCCCGAATCGCCAGTTGTTGGCGGTTCCAGGTCGGCATATAGATTGAGATCAGCGGATTTTCTTTCATAGTTTGTTCTCCCGGCTTATGAGCTGGTTTGCTTGCCGGATGCGGCGTGAACGCCTTATCCGGCCTACGGGGCGGTGCGAATGCAGGTATCGGGAAACCGACCTCGTTATTTTGCATCCGACTTATATTCATATTCGTAGTAGCCATAATCCTGATACGCACTGGCGCGGCGGAAGATGGAGTTCAGAATCACCCCTTTCACCGTAATCCCGTTTTGCTCAAAACGGCTGAGGCTGGTTTCCACTTCTTTCAAGGTGTTGACCGCATAACGCGCCACCATCAAGGTGGTTCCGACATGACGCCCGACAATTGCCGCATCGGTCACCGCCAGAATCGGCGGCGTATCAATCAACACCAGGTCGTAGTTTTTACTCGCCCAGCTCACCAGTTCGGCAAAGCGTTCGCTCATCAGAAGTTCAGACGGATTCGGCGGCACCTGACCGCGCGGGATCAGGTCAAAATTAGGAATCGAAGTGGGTTTGGCACTGGCCGCAATATCACCCTTGCCAATCAGAAGCTCCGACAGGCCATTGACGTTATTGGTGCCGAGTAACTCGTGGGTATAGCCTTTGCGCATATCGCAGTCGATCAACAACACCCGTTTATTAGTCTGACTGATCACCGCGGCAAGGTTGGCACAGACAAAGGTTTTACCAATTGACGGGCTAACCCCGGTCAGCATCAGCACATTATTTTGCGCCTGCATCATCGCGAAGTGCAGGCTGGTACGCAGACTGCGGACGGCTTCAATCGCCAGATCGGTTGGATTCCCCACCGCCAACAACTGGCTCTGTTTGTAGCGTTTAATACCTTTAATCGTTTTGACACTATCGCGTGCTTTCTGCCATTCCGACAGTGGAATGCAGGCGTAAACGCTGATGCCATGTTCTTCCAGCACCTGCGGGCTTTCAATACCGCGATTAAACAGTGAGCGCAGCAACACGCCAACAATGGAGAGCATCAGGCCGAGGATAATCGCACCAAGAATAATCAACCCTTTCTTCGGTTTCAGTACACCAGGCTGGGTGATTGCCGGGTCAACAATACGTACATCACCGACGGTACTGGCTTCAGTAATTTTCAGCTCCTGCTCTTTATTCAGCAGTTGCATATAGACCTGTTGACCAGATTCCACATCGCGGGTCAGGCGCACAATCTCTTGCTGAGTTTTCGGCATCGCCGTCACCCGGCCGTTAAGTTTGGCTTTTTCGTCTTCCAGTGCCTGACGTTTCTCCAGCAAGGTACGGTAGGCCGGGTGGACTTTGGTATACAGTTTGGAGATTTCCGCCTCTTTAAAGGTCAGTTCGTTAAGCTGTGCGTCGATGTTGACCATCGAATCGAGCACTGCTTTTGCTTCCAGCGGTAAATCGACGGAATCTTTATCCTGACGGAAGGCATTCAGTTTGTTTTCAGCGACATCAAGGTGGCTGCGCACTTCCGGCAACTGCTGTGCGAGGAAGGCGAGGCTTTTCGACGCTTCTGCCGACTTACGTTCAATATTTTGTTCCTGATAGTTACGGGCGATGCTGTTAAGAATGTCGCGGATCTGTTCGCGATCTTCACCGGTATAAGTCAGGCTAAGTACACCAGCGTCTTTGCCGTTCTCCGTTACCGTCAGGCTATTTTGCAGTTGATTAATCATCCCGAGCGTGGAGTATTTCGTAACCGTAAACGCACTGCCCGGACTGGCGTGAATGGCTTCGACCATCAGCGCGACGCCCTCTTTTTTCAGCATCTGACCTGCTTGCCCACGGGCGCTAAAGCCACCATCACTGATCAGGGTGTAGTTTTTGTTGTCCAGAACGTTAAGCGTAAACACCTGATCCGCCATCTCTTTTGGACGGTTAAAGGTGGTCACTTTCACCGTCTCGTTCTGGCGTCCCATCAGACGATCCCAACCCGCACCGAAAATCGGGAACGTGTTTTTGCTCACCGCAATATCAAGGTCGAGATCGTCAACCGTTTTGCCGAGCACCAGACGCGATCGAATCAACTGGATCTCGGCGTCCGATGCTGGCGGTTTGTTGGCTAACGCCGAACCGATGTCCTGCACCAGCGAATTACCGCCACTTTGTTCGATTTGAACCAGTGCATCGGCGCTGTAAATCGGCGTGGCGAAGAAGGTGTAAATCACGGCACAGAGGGCGAATACGGCAGTGATGCCAAGCACCCACCAGCGCGCTTCAATGACGGTGCCGACCAGACGACCAATATCGATTTCATCACTGCCCGTTACCGGAGCGGCATGTTGTTTTACTTTTTCTGTCATTCTTATACCTGCTCTGCGTTCAATGCCTGCGCCCACTGGCGGGCAGACCGTTCAAGTAATGTGTACACCGCTGCAAACGTTTCCCGACTTTTGCGATAGGGGTCGGGGATTTCACATTCGTTATCCCAGTGACCAAACAGCATCACTTTGCCGCGCATCTCCGGCGCTATCTCGCATAAACGGGCGATATGGCGCTTTTCCATGGTCAAAATCAGGTCGTAGTTGCGACACAGGCGGCGGCTGATTTGCCGGGCGCAGTGACCTTCCAGAGACAGTTGATGTTCTGCGGCGACGCTGATGGCGGTAGGATCAGCGCCTTTACCTACCAACGCACCGAGCCCAGCGGACTCCACTTTCAGCTCAGGGTGATAACGTTGCAGTAAGCGCTCCGCCGTCGGGGAGCGGCAAATATTGCCGACGCAGACAACTAAGATGTTGTTAAACATGACGATTACCAGTTATGAATGTCGCTGGCTGTATCCGTCATGTAACGGACACCGCTAATAGTTGGCAGCAACTGATTGATCAGGCGGTTCCAGCGGGAAACCGGGGCGGTGGTGACATACACCACGTCGTAAGGCTGGAGGCGGAATTCCGTCGCCATCACCAGCGAAGTGGCATCGGACATATCCAACTGGTAGATGTTGGCAATCTTGCCGCCGCGCCCGCCCTCGCCTTTCAGCGGACGAATGACAAAGATGCCGCTGGCGTTAGAGGTGGTCATATCAATACCTTCGGCATTGCCCAGGGCTTCAGTCAGGGTCATGCCGCTAAAGTCCATTTTCAGGGTGCTCTGTTTCTTCACTTCGCCCATCACGAACACTTTCAGATCGTCATTACGCGGCACGTAAAGAATATCGCCCGGATAAAGCAGTCGGTTCTGGTTGAGATCGCCGTTTTGCATCAGCGCCTGCAAAGAAATACGTTCTTCGCGGCCATTGTGTGTCAGAACGACGTTGCGCCAGTCGGCGGTGTCGGTCAGGCCACCAGCGGCGTTAATGGCATCGAGAATGGTCAGCGGCACGTTGGTAATGGCCTGCTGACCGGATTTATTCACCTGACCGGAGATATAGGCTTTTTGCGAACGGAAGGCGGCGATATTAACATCCACCTGCGGGTCAGCGATGTATGTCGCTAAGCGGCGGGTAATATCACTGCGAATTTCAGCGAGAGTTTTGCCCACCACGTGAACCTTGCCAATATACGGATAGAACATGGTGCCGTCAGGCTGTACCCAGTTACCGGCATCGCTGGAGCTGCGGTACTGACCGGCAGGCGTGGTGAGTTCAGGGTGATCCCAGACAGTGACGTTAAGAACATCGCCAGGTCCAACACGATACTGGTAATTAGCAATCTCACTTTCCAGCGTCATATTAGGGCGCGCCACGTTGGGGCGTGGGCGTAATTGATCAACCAGACGTGGGGTAAGCGGATAAACATTCACCATTTTGTCGAGATCGAAATCAGCGTCCTGCTGTTTGATGACGTCTTTACCCATCGTAGACATATTGCTGCCCGGAAGTACTGTGCAACCGCTTATCAAGGTTACTGACACCAATAATGGCATCAATTTCATTTTGGATTTCATCATTGTTTATTTATCACTTTGGCAGAGTCATTATCCTGTGCATTATTCGTCGCAATATCACTATGCACATTTACCTTGCAGTTAATTGAATAAAAATTTAACTGGCATCAGTCCTAAAAAAATTGATTTCATCCGCAGGCTATTGACAGAATAATTCAGACTCATCGTTCAGGCATCCAGACACGCTACCGCCCCTGGCTTTTAGCTACCAATACACTGATTTGGTTCAAATTTTACAACCCTTTCACCATGCAACAGTCTATGTGAAAGCATTATTCCGGAAATTATTTCCCCGACTATAAGATAGCATTATGGTAATTAAATATTTGCTCTCCAATAATTCAGGAAGAAGTGTTACAGCTAAAGGAATAGCAGGCAAGGTAACAAATCGGTAATTGACTATTTTTAAGAATTATATGAAGGCTATTTTTTGTATCTTTTAGGAGTTTCTTTATGTTGACAATATTTAATATACCACCTCCATATGCGATATTTCTTAAATATATTTGCGATAAGAGAGTTATTTTCAACACAAAATAAAGGGGATTGATTACCGGATTCATTGTGAATAAAAATCTGATAAGTCATGCCTGAGCATTGCAATTTGGCGCATCATTATCCATGATCGAATTGTGACATTTGTCATACAACGAATAGGTATTGCACTTACTATGGAATGGATTGCCGATCCGTCTATCTGGGCCGGGTTAATCACGCTGATAGTGATCGAACTGGTCCTCGGTATTGATAACCTGGTCTTTATTGCCATCCTCGCAGAAAAACTACCGCCGAAGCAGCGCGACCGCGCACGAGTTACCGGACTACTGCTGGCAATGTTAATGCGCCTGTTACTGCTGGCGTCAATCTCCTGGCTGGTCACTCTGACCCAACCGCTGTTTAGCTTCCGCTCGTTTACCTTTAGCGCCCGCGACTTAATCATGCTGTTCGGTGGTTTCTTCCTGCTGTTCAAAGCTACGATGGAGCTGAACGAGCGGCTGGAAGGGAAAGACAGCAATAACCCCACACAACGCAAAGGAGCGAAGTTCTGGGGCGTGGTGACGCAGATAGTCGTGCTGGACGCCATCTTCTCTCTCGACTCGGTGATTACCGCCGTTGGGATGGTCGATCATTTACTGGTAATGATGGCCGCCGTCGTTATCGCTATCAGTCTGATGCTGATGGCCAGCAAGCCGTTAACTCAGTTCGTTAATAGCCACCCAACCATCGTTATACTGTGCTTAAGTTTCCTGTTGATGATTGGCTTTAGCCTGGTCGCGGAAGGTTTCGGATTCGCCATTCCGAAGGGGTATTTGTACGCTGCTATTGGTTTCTCAGTGATGATCGAGGCGCTCAACCAGTTAGCCATCTTTAACCGACGCCGTTTTCTTTCCGCCAACCAGACGCTGCGTCAGCGCACAACCGAAGCAGTGATGCGCCTGTTAAGCGGGCAAAAAGAAGATGCAGAACTGGATGCCGAAACCGCGTCAATGCTGGTGGATCATGATAATCAGCAAATCTTTAATCCGCAGGAGCGGCGGATGATCGAGCGGGTACTCAATCTGAACCAGCGTACCGTCAGCAGCATTATGACCTCACGTCACGATATTGAGCATATTGATCTCAACGCCCCGGAAGAAGAGATCCGCCGGTTACTGGAGCGAAATCAGCACACGCGTCTGGTCGTTACCGACGGTGACGACGCCGAAGATTTGCTCGGTGTTGTTCACGTTATCGACCTGCTGCAACAGTCGCTGCGCGGTGAACCGCTCAACCTGCGGGTGTTAATTCGCCAGCCGCTGGTATTTCCGGAAACCTTGCCATTGTTACCTGCCCTCGAGCAGTTCCGTAACGCTCGCACGCACTTTGCTTTTGTGGTGGATGAGTTTGGCTCAGTGGAAGGGATTGTGACATTAAGTGACGTCACCGAAACCATCGCCGGGAACCTGCCGAACGAAGTGGAAGAGATCGACGCCCGTCATGATATTCAGAAAAACGCCGACGGCTCCTGGACGGCGAATGGCCATATGCCGCTGGAAGATCTGGTGCAATATGTGCCGCTGCCGCTGGACGAGAAGCGTGAATATCACACCATTGCCGGGCTGCTGATGGAATATTTGCAGCGCATTCCACAACCTGGCGAAGAAGTACAGGTAGGGGATTATTTGCTCAAAACGTTGCAGGTGGAGAGCCATCGCGTGCAGAAGGTGCAGATTATTCCGCTGCATAAGGAAGATAATTTGGAGTATGAGGTGTGAGGGCATGTAGGCCTGATAAGACGCGTAAAGCGTCGCATCAGGCGTTTCATTCAACCGGGAGAGTATGTGACATTGAAGGCTGTTCCGTTCACTTTATGTTCCTCGCTACTTTGGAACGCTCAAGCCGGTGAACGTGCCAGGGTGGCTCAATCGCCACCACCCTGGCAACCCGGGCTCCCGGCGGTAAATCGCCGCTGGCGCGGTCCCCTCATCTTATTCCTTTCGGCTATCGGGTACGGGCGCGAGGTAACATCCCTGTAAAACGCGCCCTCAGCCCACATCCATGTGGGCTGCCCCGGCCTACAGGAAACGATTCGGCGATTTACAGCCGGACCAACACCCTCGCTGAAATACCTTACTTTTACTGATGATTCATCTTTGCTGAAAGTAATCTACGTGATTGCCTGATAAGACGCTTTACGCGTCTTATCAGGCCTACAAATTATGTCATCTGGAAACTTACATCTTCTCCAGCAACTTCTTCACATCTTTACCATTGCGGGAGTCTTTATTGCGCTCAGCCCAGTCGTTCAGGCGACGTTTGGCTTCGTCCTGTAGCTGTTTACGCAGCAACTGATCCACTTGCAGACTGTAATTGAGTTGCTGCCAGTTGCCATAAACCCGCAGCGGAACCGGTGTTTCTTTGAAGAATTCAACCAGCTTGCTTTCTCCGTTCCAGCCGCCAACGACACGAATATCAAACTGGGTGTCACAGGTTTGCTCTGCCAGATTCAACGTGCCAGCCCCTGTCAGCGCCAGCACTGGCGATTCACCCTGCATGTCGTTTAACGTCACGACGCCATTATTTAGCGTCAAATCCGTCGTAAAACGGTCAAGCCGTGTCACATTATCGAAGTTTTCAGCAGCCTTCACATCACCGCCGTTACGTTCTACCGCCTGCTGGATCATCTGCTGGAAGTTCATCCCTTCCATGCGCGTGTCGGCCATTTCAACATGCGCCTTCCCTTGCCAATTATGGCGGAAATCTTCCGCATCAATGTCAGCACCGGAGAAATCACCGGCCAGCGACATTTTGCCGGTCAACGAAATCGGATAGTTAAACGCCTTCAGAATAGTGCCAATCTCAACGTTTTCCAGCCGGGGTTGAAAGGATATCCGCGGATTTTTTACCGTCGAGTCCAGCGTACCCGGCAGCGAAACTTGCCCACCGTTGAGTTTGCCTTGCAGTTGGATAATCTCCAACAAGCCCGACTTGTTGGTCATTTGCGTGGCGACATCGGTAAAATTCATTCCGCGCCAACGCACGTTATCAGCCTGCAACAATATATCGGCGGCAAAACCTTTTAACCCCTGGTAGGCTGGCTCATCAATACGCGAGGAAATAACGGGACGTGGTAACGTTGGTTGATTCTGCCCCTGCTGCGCAGCACCGATTTCACCGTTAACTGTTTCATTAAGCGGGATTAAGTTATCGAGATTAAGCTGCGGGAATTGCAGTCTTAACAACCATTCCGGCTTCTCTGTCAGCGTGACCTGCGCTTGCCCACTGAGCGTACTGTCGTTAGCGGTCAAATTGATTTGATGAAATGACAGACGTTTATGTGGCTCTTGCCACTGGGCCTGGAAACTCCCCTGCCCCTGAATACCTTGTTTTGGCAAGTCTGCGCCCTGCAACTGCCAGTTAATTTGTTCAATAGCCGCCGTTAAATCTTGCGGATAATCAGAGGCATCCACCGTGCCTTTGAGAGATAACGTGAGATCGCGCTGGTCGCGATTAACCCGCCCGGAGAACTCAAACGAGCCACGATGTTGGGGATCTTGCTCCATTTGCAGACGGATATTGCGAATCGTCACCTGCTCGTCATTTTCATGCTGGAACACCAGCACACTGTCAGCTACCTTCAGGCTGGAGATATCAAACGACCAGCCGCGATCTTCTGACAGCTCCGGCAACGTATTATCGCGCGGCGCAACGGGGGCATCTTCACTCCGCACCGCTTCTGTCTGCGGTGTCAGTTGAATGACTGCGCCTTTCAGCATCACCTGCTTAACGCTCAGTTGATGGCTCAGTAGCGGTAAAAGCGCCACATCAAGGCGCATATTATCGGCTCGTACCAGCGGCTGGCTGGCACCCTGGGCGGTAAGGGACATGCGCCCGGAGAGAATACTAAGTTGCGGCCAGACGTGCCAACGCAGTGGCCCGTCCAACTGCAATTGATAGCCGCTACGCGCAGCAACCTGCTTGACCATATAGTCGCGGAAATCATTCGGATTCACCAGCAACACTAGCGCAGATAACCCGGCCACCAGCACGACCAGGAGTATCATCAGCGTCGTCAGAAATCGTCTCATGGAATCCTCAATGGGCCTGAATTAGTCTTTATCGATTCGACTGGCGACCGCGCCCTGCTGGTTGCGATATTTCGCATCTTCACGGCGGTTGTATGGACGCGCTGCCGGGCCGGAAAGCGGCTCAAAGCTCAGCGCGCCAATTAACATCCCCGGGCGCAGCGCCAACGGCAGTTTACCGGAGTTGTAAAACTCCAGCACAATGCAGCCAGACCAGCCCGGATCGATACGGTGTGCGGTGACGTGCACCATCAGCCCTAAACGCGCCAGTGAAGAACGCCCGTCCAGCCAGCCCACCAAATCAGCAGGCAAGGTTACCGACTCCAGCGTCACCGCCAGCGCCAGCTCACCTGGATGAAGAAAAAACGCCTCGTTTTCATCGAGCACGATCTCATCGCTCATCACGCGATCAAGGGCCGCGCTCACTTCGTCTTTAGGACCGCTCAGATCGATAAACGCTGCCGTGTGGCCCCGGAAGGTACGAAATTTATTGCCCAGGCGCACATCCACCGTCGCGCCATTAATACGCTCCACCGGCGGACGTGGGTTGATCGACAAATGGCCTTCATCAAGCCAGGCTTCAATATCTCGGTCACACAGACGCATGGCATTTTCTCCTTTCGCGCATCACTCCCTTAACGCCTTTTACGTCAAGGGCATACCAGGTTATCACTGAACGGTACACAATTTACCAGGCTTATTCAAAGAACTGACTTATTTTCGCTTTCAATATATCGATCGCGATGCGGTTTTTACCGCCGCGCGGCACGATAATGTCGGCATATTGTTTGGAAGGTTCAATGAATTGCAGGAACATTGGGCGCACGGTTTTTTGATATTGCGCCATCACCGAATCCATCGAACGCCCGCGCTCGTTAACATCGCGCTTGATGCGGCGCATCAGGCAGATATCCAGCGGGGTATCAACAAAAATGGAGAAGTTGAGTTCGTCACGTAAACGCGCATCCGTCAGCAGCAAAATGCCTTCGAGAATGATGACTTTCTTCGGTTCAACCTTCACCGTTTCTTTCATACGCGTATGTTCAACATAGCTGTAAACCGGCAGGTCAATAGCCGAACCACGTTTCAGCGCTTGTAAATGCTCAAGCAGCAGACTGTGATCCATCGCACTCGGATGGTCGTAGTTGGTCTTAACGCGTTCTTCCATCGACAGATGGCTTTGATCTTTGTAGTAGCAGTCTTCCGGAATAACGCCGATGTGTTCATCACCCACTTGTTCACGTAATTCACGATAAAGGGTACTGGCAATGAGACTCTTGCCGGAAGCCGATGCGCCAGCGATACCGATAATGACGCACTGATGAGACTGATCAGTCATAAATTTAGCGACCTGATTAACCTGGATGTTAGGAAGGGGGTGCCGAAGCACCAAACGCGGCAATTATAGGGATTTCATCCGCCTGATACCAGTCGAATAGCGTTGCCGCACATTTAGAGTTAATTGTTGACGATCCATTCCCTGACGCAAATTTAATTGTTTGCTTTTAACGCAATGTGAAAGATGTTATGTCCGGTTGTGCAAATTACCGCCCATTACGTCACTTTATGAACAAACCGCATATAAAATGTAAAACTTTTGTACTAGCATAAACACAGATACTAATGCTGGCGACCTGGCCATATGGATAGAGCGGTAATGAGTAAACGATCACAACGTGTTTTAATTACCCTGCCTCATCCACTGCTTCACCTCGTCAGTTTAGGTTTAGTCTCGTTTATCTTTACCCTCTTCTCACTTGAACTTTCGCAGTTTGGTAGCCAGCTTGCGCCGCTGTGGTTTCCGACGTCCATTATGATGGTGGCGTTTTACCGCCATGCCGGGCGGATGTGGCCGGGAATCGCATTGGCCTGCTCGCTGGGAAATGTCGCCGCATCTGTACTGCTTTTTTCTACCAGTTCGCTCAATATGACCTGGACGACCATCAACATTATTGAGGCCGTCGTGGGCGCAATGCTGCTGCGTAAATTATTACCGTGGTATAACCCACTACAAAATCTGGCTGACTGGCTACGTCTGGCATTTGGCAGCGCTATCGTGCCACCTGTATTGGGCGGCGTGCTGGTTGTCTTGCTGGTTCCAGACGACGATCCACTTAAAGCATTTCTGATCTGGGTGCTTTCCGAATCAATCGGCGCACTGGCGCTAGTCCCGCTGGGATTGTTGTTTAAGCCACACTATCTATTGCGCCATCGCGACCCGCGGTTGCTGTTTGAGACGCTGTTAACGTTATCCATCACGCTGGCGTTAAGCTGGCTCTCGATGCGGTATCTGCCGTGGCCTTTTACTTTCATTATTGTGCTGCTGATGTGGAGCGCCGTGCGTTTGCCACGGATGGAAGCCTTTTTGATTTTTCTTGCCACGGTGATGATGGTGTCGCTGATGTTGGCAGCCGATCCGGCTTTACTCGCCACGCCGCGAACCTATCTGATGAGCCATATGCCGTGGCTGCCATTTTTGCTGATCCTGCTGCCCGCCAACATCATGACCATGGTGATGTATGCCTTTCGCGCTGAACGCAAGCATATTTCCGAAAGCGAAACCCGCTTTCGTAATGCGATGGAGTATTCCGCCATCGGCATGGCGTTAGTGGGTATCGAAGGGCAATGGCTGCAATCCAACAAATCGCTATGCCAGTTTCTTGGTTACAGCCAGGAAGAGCTGCGTGCCATTACCTTTCAACAACTTACCTGGCCGGAAGATCTCAATAAAGATCTGCAACACGTTGAGAAGTTGATCAGCGGTGAAATAAACACCTATTCAATGGAAAAACGCTACTACAACCGTAATGGCGACGTTGTCTGGGCGTTGCTTGCCGTCTCACTGGTACGCCACACCGATGGCACACCACTCTATTTTATTGCCCAGATTGAAGACATAAACGATCTCAAACGCACCGAACAGATCAACAAACGTCTGATGGAGCGGATAACGCTGGCTAACGAAGCCGGTGGCATTGGCATCTGGGAGTGGGAGCTGAAGCCTAACATCTTCAGTTGGGATAAGCGGATGTTCGAGCTGTATGAAATTCCGTCACATGTCAAACCGAACTGGCAGGTGTGGTACGACTGTGTGCTGCCAGAAGATCGCGGGCACGCCGAGAAAGTGATTCGCGATTCATTGCAGGCTCGTTTGCCTTTTAAACTGGAATTTCGCATTACCGTAAAAGATGGCATCCGCCATATTCGCGCCCTCGCCAATCGTGTGCTGAATAAAGAGGGCGAAGTCGAGCGCCTGCTCGGCATTAATATTGATATGACCGAAGTGAAACAGCTCAATGAGGCGCTGTTTCAGGAAAAAGAGCGCCTGCACATTACGCTGGATTCCATCGGTGAAGCCGTGGTCTGTATTGATATGGCGATGAAAATCACCTTTATGAATCCGGTTGCCGAGAAGATGAGCGGCTGGACGCAAGAAGAGGCGTTGGGTGTTCCGCTACTCACGGTGTTGCAAATTACATTTGGTGATAATGGTCCCTTAATGGAGAACATTTACAGTGCCGACACGTCGCGTTCCGCTATCGAACAAGATGTCGTTCTCCACTGCCGTAGCGGCGGCAGCTACGACGTCCATTACAGCATTACGCCGCTAAGTACCCTTGATGGCAGCAATATTGGTTCGGTGCTGGTAATTCAGGACGTCACCGAATCACGCAAAATGCTGCGCCAGCTTAGCTACAGCGCCTCCCATGATACCCTGACACATCTCGCCAACCGTGCCGGTTTTGAGAAGCAGTTGCGGATACTTTTGCAGACGGTAAGCAGTACGCATCAACGACATGCTCTGGTGTTTATCGATCTTGATCGCTTTAAAGCCGTAAATGACAGCGCCGGGCACGCGGCAGGTGATGCCCTGCTGCGAGAACTGGCATCGCTGATGTTAAACCTGTTGCGCTCCAGTGACGTGCTGGCGCGGCTCGGCGGTGATGAATTTGGTCTTTTACTACCTGACTGTAATGTTGAAAGTGCCCGCTTTATCGCGACACGCATTATCAGCACGATTAATGACTACCACTTTATGTGGGAAGGCCGTGTGCATCGGGTTGGAGCCAGCGCAGGAATTACACTGATCGATGACAGCAATCATCAGGCGGCAGATGTGATGTCGCAGGCCGATATCGCCTGTTATGCTTCAAAAAATGCGGGCCGCGGCCAGGTGACGGTTTACGAACCACAGCAAGTTACCGCACATAGCGCACAGGCAGCGATGTCACCCGATGATCCGTGGATGATGATTAAAGAGAATCATCTGCTGCTGATCGCCCACGGCGTCGCTTCTCCGCGAATTCCGGAAACGCGTAATCTGTGGCTGATTTCGCTTAAGCTCTGGAGTCGTAACGGCGAGGTTATTAACGAACTGACATTTCGCCGTAGCTTCAGTGATCCGATGTTCAATCTCGCCCTTGATCGCCGGGTATTGCATGAATTTTTCCAACAGGCAGCAAACGCAGTTGCCAGTAAAGGCTTAAGCATCGCCCTTCCCCTTTCCGTTACCGGTTTAAGCAACACCACGCTGGTGGATGAACTGCTTGAACAACTGGAAAATAGCCCACTACAACCACGGTTATTACATCTGATTATTCCGGCAGAAACCATTTTCGACCACGCAGAAAATATGCATAAACTGCGGCTGGCGGGCTGCCGGATCGTGCTCAGTCAGGTGGGACGCGACCTGCAAATCTTCAACGCACTGAACGCGAATATGGCAGATTATCTGCTACTCGACGACGAGTTATGCGCCAGCGTACAAGGCAATTTGATGGATGAAATGCTGATTTCGATCATTCAGGGTCACGCCCGGCGGCTGGGATTGAAAACCATCGCCGGGCCAGTAACACTGCCGCTGGTAATGGATACGCTTTCTGGCATCGGCGTCGATCTGATTTATGGCGAGGTGATTGCCGATGCCCAACCGCTGGATTTGCTGGTTAATAGCAGTTATTTCGCAATTAACTGAGTATTTTGCCGCCCCCATCGCCTGATGCGTCTACAATTCATCCATTTCGTCGGCCGCCCGGCGACCAGCATCATGCTTCATCTGGTTGCCAGCCTTCCGTATACCAGATATGCAACAGCGCATAAGAACGCCAGGGTTTCCAGCGTTCGGCATAACGGCGGATTTGTGCCGGCGTCATTCCCGGAAATCGCTGTTTAATTAAATAATCATCCGGTAGAAAAACATCTTTCGCTTGCCAGCCGCGCAAGGCGAAATAATTCGCCGTCCAGCGCCCGATTCCAGGAAAGGTTTGCAGCGTTTTCATCGCCTGCTCAACATCACCGGGCATTGTTATCGGTAAGGAACCATCCAGTACCGCATTTGCCAGATGGATCAACGCCTCTGCACGTTTCAGCGGCATCCCCAAGGCTTTTAGCGCCTGCGAATCGGCTGCTGCCAGCCGTTGAGGCGTGGGAAAGCAGATATAATCCGGGAAATCATCCAGACGTTCGCCATAAAGCTGCACCACTTTGGCGGTCAATTTCGCCGCCATCGCCACGCTCACCAGTTGGCCTAAAATGGCGCGCACGCCCTGTTCAAAAGCATCAACACAGCCAGGTAAACGCAATCCCGGCCGCGCCGCGCCTAACTCACCTAACGCCCCATTAACAATCTGCGGATTACATTGCAGATCAAACAGGCGGCTTATTTTCGCCAGGCACTCGGTCGCCACCGATTCTAATCCCGAACTTAAGCTCACTTGCAACGTATTATTTTCGACATCAGGAACCACCGTTATCATGCCCCGATGTTCGCCCACTGCCAGACTGCGGGCATAATAATTGTCAGCGACCGTTTCCACACCGCTCACCGCACGAGTGGCAAGAAATCCCAACATCCACGACCAGTCATACGGCGGTTGCCAGTTCAGGGTATACATTGCATCTCCTTTTTTATCCGCTTTCAGCATAAACGTTATTCAGACGCAGCGCTTTGCTTTCATATTCCGGTTGTCGCGGCGACAACATTTCGCTAAAGTCACGCCCCTTCTTCACCGGCATGGGGATTATTTCGTGTTTATTGGTTTTGATTACGGTACAGCAAACTGTTCAGTAGCGGTGATGCGTGACGGTAAACCACAGTTGCTGAAAATGGAAAATGACAGCTCGCTGCTGCCTTCAATGCTTTGCGCACCAACGCGTGAAGCTGTAAGCGAATGGCTGTACCGCCATCATGATGTTCCGGCAAACGACGATGAAACGCAGGCGCTGCTGCGTCGGGCGATTCGTTACAACCGCGAAGAAGATATCGATGTTACGGCGAAAAGCGTGCAGTTCGGTCTTTCCTCACTGGCGCAGTACATTGATGATCCGGAAGAAGTGTGGTTTGTGAAATCACCGAAATCGTTCCTCGGAGCCAGCGGTTTAAAACCGCAGCAGGTGGCGCTGTTTGAAGATCTGGTCTGCGCAATGATGTTACACATTCGCCAACAGGCACAAACGCAGTTACCTGAAGCGATTACCCAAGCGGTGATTGGCCGTCCGATTAACTTCCAGGGGCTGGGTGGCGATGAAGCTAACGCCCAGGCGCAGGGGATCCTCGAACGTGCGGCGAAGCGTGCCGGGTTCAAGGATGTGGTATTCCAGTACGAACCGGTGGCGGCCGGGCTGGATTACGAAGCGACCTTGCAGGAAGAAAAACGTGTACTGGTGGTGGATATCGGTGGCGGTACGACTGACTGTTCATTGTTGCTTATGGGCCCCCAGTGGCGTTCGCGCCTGGATCGTGAAGCCAGTCTGCTTGGTCACAGTGGCTGCCGTATTGGCGGTAACGATCTGGATATCGCACTGGCGTTTAAACACCTGATGCCACTGCTGGGCATGGGTGGCGATACAGAAAAAGGTATCGCCCTGCCGATTCTGCCGTGGTGGAATGCGGTCGCCATCAACGACGTACCTGCGCAAAGCGATTTCTACAGTAGCGCCAATGGTCGTCTGCTTAATGATTTAGTACGAGATGCCCGCGAACCGGAAAAAGTTGCCCTGTTGCAGAAAGTCTGGCGGCAACGTTTAAGTTATCGCCTGGTACGCTGCGCAGAAGAGAGCAAAATTGCGCTTTCCAGTGAAGTTGAAACTCGCGCGTCGCTGCCATTTATCCGCGACGAACTGGCTACGCTGATTAGCCAGCAAGGGTTGGAGAGCGCCCTCAACCAGCCGTTGGCGCGGATTCTGGAACAGGTGCAACTGGCGCTGGATAACGCCCAGGAAAAACCGGACGTCATCTATCTGACTGGTGGTAGCGCCCGCTCGCCGCTGATTAAAAAGGCACTGGCGGAACAGTTGCCGGGGATTCCGATTGCTGGCGGCGATGACTTTGGCTCCGTCACCGCCGGACTGGCACGCTGGGCGGAAGTGGTATTTCGTTAAATGAAGGATGGCTCAGCAACGGCTTAAATCTGCCTGCACCTGAGCCAGTTTCTCCGCCGCCTGACGTAACGGTTCCAGCAACGGCATAGTCCGTGCAGAAGCATGAAGACGGAAACGCTGCAATTCTGTCGCGCCGACAGTCAACGCCGATTCCAGTCGATGTCGTTTGGCGGCAATTTTCGCCATTACCGCCTGCCTGTCTGCTGGCGTTACCGCTTCATTCGGCCTGAACACAAATCGGCGTTCGCAGCTCGCTTTCCAGTCAATGACAGCCTGGGTCAGATGGTCGCCAAACCCTTTCACTTGCTTAACGCCGCGTCGGGTAACATCCGCCGCCGTTTCAATACCAAAGGAACGTAACGCCGCTTTACGAGCCGTGCCAACGCCTGGAATCGACGCGGTATCAATAAAAAATCCTTCGAGGAATTTGTGCTTCTGGCGTTCCCGTGCTGTGTCATGGAGTGCTGCCAACGCTTGCGTTTCTTCTTCCGGCAGACCGAGAAGCTCGCTCTTCATTTTTTCGAGCATCGTCCGTTTAGCGATAAAACCTTCCAGCCCACCTGCCTGCTGGATCTGGTTAACTAAATGGTCATAGTCCATTTTTGCGCTATTAAACGCCTCACGGCGTCGTTGGACTTCTGCTTTGTACGCTTTGCTTGCCAGACTGCCAATAATCCAGATAGCCGCCAGCACGGGAACCAAAACGATATAGCGCGGTTCCGCCTGAAGACCGCAAAGTAACAGCGATAACGCTGACAACGCGATCTCAATCAGAATGATGTATTTACTCCTTAGTACCCCAACAGGAAGCAGCCTGCCAGTAAGTTGGAAATGTCCCGGTAATGGTAACTGTAATGCTGGCGGTGGCACTGACGCCATTACCATCGCCCAGACTTTCGCCAGCACAAAATTTCCGCCGGTGGTAATGACCTCTTCACCGGGATCAATAAAATAGATAACGCCTTGATTATCGAGCGCACACCACGGGCAGTCAGTTAAATGATCCGGGTAAATATGCATTGCTGAAACGGTACATTTCTTTAACTGTTGGCGTAGAGAATCAAGTGCCGCTACCCATGTTTTTGCCGTCGGACGCGCGGTTGCCACGCCACTTTCGGTGAACGCCTGCTGAAACAGCGCTTCAATATGGGTTGGTAGAATCGATAACGGAATAGATCGTGGCGGCGGTTTTAATCCTCGTTGCTGACTGTCCGACGCGTAGGCATAACGGAAATGGGCAATATCCGTCTCCAGCGCATTACCCGCTTCAGGTATAAGCGGCACACCGGAATAAGGATGACGCCCACCAAATAAGACGTGAAAAATCAGCAACGCAAGGCCAAAATTATCGTGATTCACTGTGCGTTCAAAGCCAACAAATGACGGCAAGCTTTGCAGTTCTGGCGGCGTAAAATGCGACACGCCGACTTCGCATAAATGCAGCGTGCCATTGGCATTAATCTGAAAGGAATCACTGTCGATCAATACAACTTTGCTATCGCGGCCTACCATAAAGCTATTCTGGTTTACGTCACCCACGACATGCCCGTGCTCGTGAATCGTAGCAAAAGATGAAGCTATATTACGCGCAACATAGAGTAGAAAATCCCACGCACAATGAGGGTAACTCTGGCGACGATGTGCCGGGCTATAGATCATATGAATCGGTTCTTTACCTGAAACCTTTGGCATCATAAAACCGATGGTTTTTCCGCCGCGCCCGGCGTGAAGCGTTGCCTGCGGCCAGGCGACATAATTCAGCAACTGCGCATCAACTGTCGCCGCCATAAAGGCAAGTTTGTCCTGTTTTAAGGCGGGTGGCGGCGTGTGATAAATCTTGGCGACGCTATCGACAAACTCCTCAATATCATAAACCGCACCTTCGCCACCTTTGCCCAGTTCACGGTCTGGCGTAACGCACTCGCCAGTAGCGGTATACAAGGTTGATTTCATGGTAACCAAATAGCCAGCGCCAGCGTTTTATCATCGTTCGTGCGTTCATTTACTGCCTCACTGAACAAAAATTGCTTCAATAAATCTGGCAGTAAATCGTATTGTTCAGGCGTAGCTGATTTGAGTCCATTGAAAAATGGCGCAAAGAAAGGCCCATGGGGCACGTTATCCAGCATATTTAATGCCAGCCGTTGAATGCCATCCGTAAATGTTGCCACTTTTACCGCCCGTTCAGTGCAGGTGTAAGTTTCCAGTCTGGAAACGGCATCTTCATCGGTAACGAAGTGCGTCATATTGGCATATTCACCCACCATCGGCATGAGCGGCAGTTGCAGGCCGTGACCAAAATCCACCACCACGCCACCATCGCCAATCTGCATAATCAAGGTGCCGTTAGCCGATGAAATCAATCCCAGAAACGTGCAGGCAAAATCGCGAACCGCTAATTCTTTGGCTTCAGCCTCGGCAAAAAGTCGCTGACGAATAGACAGCACAATATCCGTGGCGAGGACGTCATTAAGCCCCAATTCCCCGCCCTGCACTTTCTGCAACATATAAGCCATCGCTTCATTGACAGCAAGCATCGCGCCTTCACCACCCAGCGACACGCTACCTGCGCCATCAGCAAGAAACACCACCAGTAATGGCTGCTGGTCTTTTAGCCAGACAACCTGCATCTGGCAGGCATCCTGGCAAGGCAAGCCTGAGCTGATGTGCGACGTTCCGACGGCAGATGCATAAACCAGGCGCCAGCTCACACTGACGTCCAACCTTTCGGTGCTTCCAGTACAACTTCCGTTCCCGGCGTGGAACGGGAAACCGAACGTAGCGAACTGGATAACCAACTAAACAATTCGCGGAATTGTAATCCTTGCAGTGTCAAAGGCTGGCGGACGCTGATTTGTGCCAGGGTCTTCATATCAGCCCCCTGAACACCAATGGTGAAAAAAGCAAACTTCTTAGCGTCTTCCCCCTGAAACACTTTGTGGGCGGCAGTCTGCCACTCATCGGTTGGCGCGCCATCGGTGATCAGGAAAATCCACGGACGATAATAGGAGATACCATTGGCACGATACTCCCGCTTACGTTCCTCAACCATATTCAAGGCTTTGGTAATGGCTGCGCCCATGGGTGTATCGCCCTGAGCAAACAGGATGGGTGGGAAAAAGTTAGCGGCGCTGGTAAATGGTTGTTCCACATACACCGGGCCGAAAGTCACAATACCCAGTTCGACTCTTTTTAATGCCAGCGGATCGGCAAGCAGTTCATCGCGAAAGGTAACCAATCCGGCGTTAAGTTCATTAATGGGTTTGCCGTTCATCGAACCAGAAACATCCAGCAGCAAAATGCAGGGGCAACGTGGTTCCGGATTACTGGCAAAATCGCTGGTGGCAAAGGTGATTTGTTCGCTCATAAGAGATCCTTTCTTAGAGAATTATTAAGGTTCGGTATCATACCGACTGCAATAATGAATTAAGAGCAGGTGAAACAACTTTCAGAATTCAGTCCAACTGCGTAGATAATTTTGCTATTCGCCTCGCAAGAACGAGGTCTTATAGATTGACAGTAAGGGGGGAGTGACATACTTTCAGGAGTGAGGGTTGAGCGGGGTTTCCCCCGCCCTGGTAGTCTTAGTAAGCCGGTAAGCTAATGACTAAGAGCACCACGATGATGATCCATTTCATCATGACCCTTTCCTTCTTTAAGGCCCCTTCTTCGGGAGGGGCTTTCCCGTTTCAGCATCCCGCTGAAATCGTCGGCTTACCTCCTTATCGCCATGCACGTAGTCTATCGCTAACCTGCAGATAAAATAGTTTCACATGTTATTACTGGATGCGCGCTCGCAAAGTGCACAACCATTCAGACGATTCGCGAAACTGTTTCATAATTCCTCCATTTTTCTCCCTGATTAGCTGGCTACACTAGTATCATTCCGCGAAACGTTTCAGGAAGAGAAACTCTTAACGATGAAAGGCAGTTATAAATCCCGTTGGGTAATCGTAATCGTGGTGGTTATCGCCGCCATAGCCGCATTCTGGTTCTGGCAAGGCCGCAATGAATCCCAGAGCGCAGCGCCAGGTGCGACGAAGCAAGCGCAGCAGCCGCCAGCCGGTGGCCGTCGTGGTATGCGCTCCGGACCGCTGGCTCCCGTGCAGGCAGCAACTGCCGTTGAACAGGCAGTTCCGCGTTATCTCACCGGGCTTGGCACCATTACCGCTGCAAACACCGTCACAGTGCGCAGTCGCGTTGACGGCCAGTTGATGGCGTTGCATTTTCAGGAAGGTCAGCAGGTAAAAGCGGGGGATTTACTGGCTGAGATTGATCCCAGCCAGTTCAAAGTTGCACTGGCCCAGGCACAAGGACAACTGGCAAAAGATAAAGCCACACTTGCCAATGCCCGCCGTGATTTGGCGCGTTATCAACAACTGGCAAAAACCAACCTCGTTTCCCGTCAGGAACTGGATGCCCAACAGGCACTGGTCAGTGAAACCGAAGGCACCATTAAGGCGGATGAAGCCAGCGTTGCCAGCGCACAACTGCAACTCGACTGGAGTCGCATTACCGCACCAGTCGATGGTCGGGTTGGCCTGAAACAGGTTGATGTCGGTAACCAAATCTCCAGCGGCGATACCACTGGCATTGTGGTGATCACCCAGACACATCCTATCGATCTGGTATTTACTCTACCGGAAAGCGATATCGCCACCGTTGTGCAGGCACAAAAATCCGGAAAACCGCTGGTTGTTGAAGCCTGGGATCGCACCAACTCGAAGAAATTAAGTGAAGGTACGCTGTTAAGTCTCGATAACCAAATCGACGCCACCACTGGCACCATCAAAGTAAAAGCACGCTTTAATAATCAGGATGATGCGCTGTTCCCCAACCAGTTTGTTAACGCCCGCATGTTAGTGGACACTGAACAAAACGCCGTGGTAATCCCAACCGCTGCACTGCAAATGGGTAACGAAGGCCACTTTGTCTGGGTGCTGAATAGCGAAAACAAAGTCAGCAAGCATCTGGTGACACCGGGCATTCAGGACAGCCAGAAAGTGGTGATCCGCGCAGGTATTTCCGCAGGCGATCGGGTAGTGACGGACGGCATTGACCGCCTGACCGAAGGGGCGAAAGTGGAAGTGGTTGAAGCGCAAGGCACAAGCACACCAGAAGAGAAAGCCACCAGCCGCGAATATGCGAAAAAAGGAGCGCGCTCCTGATGCAGGTGTTACCTCCGAGCAGCACAGGCGGCCCGTCGCGCCTGTTTATTATGCGTCCTGTCGCCACCACGCTGCTGATGGTAGCGATCTTACTCGCCGGGATTATTGGCTACCGCACCCTGCCCGTTTCGGCGTTGCCGGAAGTGGATTATCCGACGATTCAAGTGGTTACGCTTTACCCCGGTGCCAGCCCGGATGTGATGACCTCTGCCGTTACCGCGCCACTTGAACGCCAGTTCGGGCAAATGTCCGGACTGAAACAGATGTCGTCGCAAAGTTCCGGCGGCGCGTCGGTCATCACTTTACAGTTCCAGCTAACATTACCGCTGGACGTTGCCGAGCAGGAAGTGCAGGCCGCAATTAACGCCGCCACTAACCTGTTACCAGGCGATCTGCCTAACCCACCGGTTTACAGCAAAGTGAATCCGGCAGATCCGCCGATCATGACGCTTGCCGTTACCTCAACCGCCATGCCGATGACGCAGGTGGAAGATATGGTAGAAACCCGCGTGGCGCAGAAAATCTCGCAGATTTCCGGCGTCGGGCTGGTAACGCTTTCCGGCGGTCAGCGTCCGGCCGTTCGCGTCAAACTTAACGCTCAGGCGATTGCCGCCCTCGGCCTGACCAGCGAAACTGTACGCACAGCTATTACCGGCGCGAACGTTAACTCGGCTAAAGGTAGCCTCGACGGCCCCTCCCGCGCAGTCACGCTTTCCGCAAACGATCAAATGCAGTCTGCGGAAGAGTACCGTCAGTTAATTATCGCGTACCAGAACGGCGCGCCGATTCGTCTTGGCGATGTCGCTACCGTAGAACAAGGGGCGGAAAACACCTGGCTTGGTGCGTGGGCGAATAAAGAACAAGCCATCGTCATGAATGTTCAGCGCCAGCCTGGCGCTAACATTATCTCCACCGCTGACAGCATTCGTCAGATGCTGCCGCAGCTCACTGAGAGTCTGCCGAAATCGGTAAAAGTGACGGTGCTTTCTGACCGCACCACCAATATCCGCGCATCGGTCGACGATACCCAGTTTGAGCTGATGATGGCTATCGCGCTGGTGGTGATGATTATCTACCTGTTTCTACGAAATATTCCGGCAACCATCATTCCTGGCGTCGCGGTGCCGCTGTCGTTAATCGGCACCTTCGCGGTCATGGTATTTCTCGATTTCTCGATCAATAACCTGACCCTGATGGCGTTAACCATCGCCACCGGGTTTGTGGTCGATGATGCCATCGTGGTGATCGAAAACATTTCGCGCTATATCGAAAAAGGTGAAAAACCGCTGGCAGCGGCGCTCAAGGGTGCAGGCGAAATCGGCTTTACCATTATCTCGCTGACCTTCTCGCTGATTGCAGTGCTGATCCCATTGCTGTTTATGGGCGATATCGTCGGGCGACTGTTCCGCGAATTTGCCATTACTCTGGCAGTAGCGATTTTGATCTCAGCCGTCGTGTCGCTGACCCTGACGCCGATGATGTGCGCGCGGATGCTTAGCCAGGAGTCGCTGCGTAAACAGAACCGCTTCTCCCGCGCCTCGGAAAAAATGTTCGAGCGGATAATCGCCGCCTATGGTCGCGGACTTACGAAAGTGCTGAATCATCCGTGGCTGACCTTAAGCGTGGCGCTCAGTACGCTGCTGCTTAGCGTGCTGCTGTGGGTGTTTATTCCAAAAGGCTTCTTCCCGGTGCAGGATAACGGCATTATTCAGGGCACCTTGCAGGCACCGCAATCCAGCTCCTTTGCCAATATGGCCCAGCGGCAACGCCAGGTCGCGGAGGTGATTTTGCAAGACCCGGCAGTGCAAAGCCTGACCTCATTTGTGGGCGTTGATGGCACTAACCCGTCGCTGAACAGTGCGCGTTTGCAGATCAATCTGAAACCGCTGGATGAGCGTGATGATCGGGTACAAAAAGTTATCGCCCGTTTGCAAACGGCGGTAGATAAAGTGCCGGGCGTCGATCTCTTCCTGCAGCCAACGCAGGATCTGACCATCGATACTCAGGTCAGCCGCACGCAGTACCAGTTTACATTGCAGGCCACGTCTCTGGATGCGCTCAGTACCTGGGTGCCGCAGCTAATGGAAAAACTCCAGCAACTGCCGCAGCTTTCTGATGTCTCCAGCGACTGGCAGGACAAAGGACTGGTGGCGTATGTTAACGTTGATCGCGACAGCGCCAGCCGTCTGGGGATCAGCATGGCGGATGTTGATAACGCCCTGTACAACGCCTTTGGTCAGCGGCTAATTTCGACGATTTATACTCAGGCCAACCAGTATCGCGTGGTGCTGGAGCACAACACTGAAAACACACCAGGGCTGGCGGCGCTGGATACCATTCGCCTGACCAGCAGCGACGGCGGCGTAGTGCCACTCAGCTCGATAGCTAAAATTGAGCAGCGTTTTGCGCCGCTCTCCATCAACCATCTGGATCAGTTCCCGGTAACGACCATCTCCTTTAACGTGCCGGATAACTATTCACTGGGCGATGCGGTGCAGGCGATTATGGATACCGAGAAGGCGCTAAATCTGCCAGTGGATATCACCACGCAATTCCAGGGTAGTACCCTCGCCTTCCAGTCGGCATTGGGTAGCACTGTCTGGCTGATTGTCGCGGCAGTGGTGGCGATGTATATCGTGCTCGGTATTCTGTACGAAAGCTTTATTCACCCGATCACTATTCTCTCGACGTTGCCAACGGCAGGTGTCGGCGCATTGCTGGCGTTGCTGATTGCCGGTAGTGAGCTGGATGTGATCGCCATCATCGGCATTATTTTGCTGATCGGTATTGTGAAGAAAAACGCCATCATGATGATCGACTTCGCGCTGGCCGCTGAGCGCGAGCAAGGCATGTCACCGCGAGATGCCATCTACCAGGCCTGCCTGCTGCGTTTTCGTCCGATCCTGATGACCACGCTGGCAGCGCTGCTCGGTGCATTGCCGCTGATGTTGAGTACCGGAGTCGGCGCGGAACTGCGTCGTCCGTTAGGTATCGGCATGGTCGGCGGTCTGGTTGTCAGTCAGGTGCTGACGCTGTTCACCACGCCGGTGATTTATCTGCTGTTCGACCGCCTGGCATTGTGGACCAAAAGCCGCTTTGCCCGCCATGAAGAGGAGGCGTAAGTGAAGTTTTTTGCCCTCTTCATTTACCGCCCGGTGGCGACGATTTTACTGTCGGTTGCCATTACCCTTTGCGGCATACTGGGCTTCCGTATGCTGCCGGTCGCCCCGCTGCCGCAGGTCGATTTTCCGGTAATTATGGTCAGCGCCTCGCTGCCCGGTGCGTCGCCAGAAACGATGGCGTCTTCCGTTGCCACACCGCTGGAACGCTCGCTTGGGCGCATTGCCGGGGTCAGTGAAATGACCTCCAGCAGTTCGCTCGGCAGCACGCGTATCATTTTGCAGTTTGATTTTGACCGGGATATCAACGGCGCGGCGCGCGATGTACAGGCGGCGATCAACGCCGCCCAAAGTCTGCTGCCCAGTGGGATGCCAAGCCGTCCGACTTATCGCAAAGCGAACCCGTCGGATGCACCAATTATGATCCTGACCCTGACGTCCGATACTTATTCGCAGGGGGAACTGTACGATTTTGCCTCGACGCAACTGGCTCCGACAATTGCACAAATCGACGGCGTCGGTGATGTCGATGTCGGCGGCAGCTCGCTGCCTGCGGTGCGCGTCGGGCTGAATCCACAGGCGCTGTTTAATCAGGGCGTGTCGCTGGACGATGTGCGCACCGCCATCAGCAATGCCAACGTGCGTAAACCGCAGGGGGCGCTGGAAGATGACACTCACCGCTGGCAGATCCAGACCAACGATGAGCTGAAAACTGCCGCCGAATACCAGCCGTTGATTATTCATTACAACAACGGCGGCGCGGTTCGTCTGGGTGATGTGGCAACGGTAACCGACTCAGTACAGGATGTGCGCAACGCCGGGATGACCAACGCCAAACCGGCTATTTTGTTGATGATCCGCAAACTGCCGGAAGCCAATATCATCCAGACGGTAGACAGCATCCGGGCGAAATTACCGGAGTTACAGGAGACAATCCCGGCGGCGATTGATCTGCAAATAGCTCAGGATCGCTCCCCCACCATTCGCGCCTCGCTGGAAGAAGTCGAGCAGACGCTGATTATTTCGGTGGCGCTGGTGATTTTAGTGGTCTTTTTGTTCCTGCGTTCAGGTCGGGCGACGATCATTCCTGCGGTTGCAGTGCCGGTTTCGCTGATTGGCACCTTTGCAGCGATGTATCTTTGCGGTTTCAGTCTCAATAACCTGTCGCTGATGGCACTCACCATCGCTACTGGCTTTGTAGTCGATGACGCCATCGTGGTGCTGGAAAACATTGCCCGTCATCTGGAAGCGGGAATGAAACCGCTACAGGCCGCACTGCAAGGCACCCGCGAAGTCGGTTTTACAGTTCTGTCGATGAGCCTGTCACTGGTAGCTGTGTTCCTGCCGCTGTTGTTGATGGGCGGCTTGCCGGGGCGCTTGTTACGCGAGTTTGCCGTGACGCTTTCGGTGGCGATAGGTATTTCACTGCTGGTTTCCCTGACGCTGACGCCGATGATGTGCGGCTGGATGCTGAAAGCCAGCAAGCCGCGTGAGCAAACACGGTTACGCGGTTTTGGCCGGATGCTGGTTGCACTGCAACAAGGCTACGGCAAGTCGCTGAAATGGGTTCTCAATCACACCCGTCTGGTAGGCGTAGTGCTGCTTGGCACCATTGCGCTGAATATCTGGCTGTATATCTCGATCCCGAAAACTTTCTTCCCGGAGCAGGACACCGGCGTACTGATGGGCGGGATACAGGCCGATCAGAGTATTTCGTTTCAGGCGATGCGCGGTAAGTTGCAGGACTTCATGAAAATTATCCGTGATGACCCGGCGGTGGATAATGTCACTGGCTTTACCGGTGGCTCGCGAGTTAACAGCGGAATGATGTTTATCACGCTGAAACCGCGCGATGAACGCAGCGAAACCGCCCAGCAAATTATCGACCGTCTGCGCGTGAAGCTGGCGAAAGAGCCAGGGGCGAATCTGTTCCTGATGGCGGTACAGGATATTCGCGTTGGCGGACGTCAGTCGAACGCCAGCTACCAGTACACGTTATTGTCTGACGATCTGGCAGCACTGCGCGAATGGGAGCCGAAAATCCGCAAAAAACTGGCGACGTTGCCGGAACTGGCGGACGTTAACTCTGACCAGCAAGACAACGGCGCGGAGATGAACCTGGTTTACGACCGCGACACGATGGCGCGATTGGGAATCGAGGTGCAGGCCGCTAACAGCCTGCTGAATAACGCCTTCGGTCAGCGGCAAATCTCGACCATTTACCAGCCAATGAACCAGTATAAAGTGGTGATGGAAGTTGATCCGCGCTATACCCAGGACATCAGCGCGCTGGAAAAAATGTTCGTCATTAATAACGAAGGCAAAGCGATCCCGCTGTCATATTTCGCTAAATGGCAACCGGCGAATGCGCCGCTGTCAGTGAATCATCAGGGACTGTCCGCAGCCTCAACCATCTCGTTCAACCTGCCGACCGGGAAATCACTCTCGGACGCCAGTGCGGCAATCGACCGCGCAATGACGCAGCTTGGCGTACCTTCCACGGTGCGCGGCAGTTTTGCCGGAACGGCGCAGGTGTTCCAGGAGACGATGAATTCGCAGGTGATCCTGATTATCGCGGCCATCGCCACGGTGTATATCGTGCTGGGGATGTTGTACGAGAGTTACGTGCATCCGCTGACCATTCTCTCCACCCTGCCCTCGGCGGGCGTTGGAGCGCTACTGGCGCTGGAGCTGTTTAATGCTCCGTTCAGCCTGGTCGCCCTGATAGGGATTATGCTATTAATCGGCATCGTGAAGAAAAACGCCATCATGATGGTCGATTTTGCGCTTGAAGCCCAACGCCACGCTAATCTGACGCCGCAGGAGGCCATTTTCCAGGCCTGCCTGCTGCGTTTTCGCCCGATAATGATGACGACCCTGGCGGCGCTGTTTGGCGCGCTGCCGCTGGTATTGTCGGGCGGCGATGGCTCGGAACTGCGGCAACCATTGGGGATCACCATTGTCGGCGGCCTGGTGATGAGTCAGCTCCTGACGCTGTATACCACGCCGGTGGTGTATCTCTTTTTCGACCGTCTGCGACTGCGTTTTTCGCGAAAATCTAAAGAAACGGTAACCGAGTAAATGACAGATCTTCCCGACAGCACCCGCTGGCAATTGTGGATTGTGGCTTTCGGCTTCTTTATGCAGTCGCTGGACACCACCATCGTTAACACTGCCCTTCCCTCAATGGCGCAAAGCCTGGGGGAAAGCCCGCTGCATATGCACATGGTCATTGTCTCTTATGTGCTGACCGTGGCGGTGATGCTGCCTGCCAGCGGCTGGCTGGCGGACAAAGTCGGCGTGCGCAATATTTTCTTTACCGCTATTGTCCTGTTTACCCTTGGTTCACTGTTTTGCGCGCTTTCCGGCACCCTTAATGAACTGTTGCTGGCGCGCGCATTGCAGGGCGTGGGCGGTGCGATGATGGTGCCGGTTGGCAGGTTGACGGTGATGAAAATTGTTCCGCGCGAGCAATATATGGCGGCGATGACCTTTGTGACGCTGCCTGGCCAGGTTGGCCCACTGCTTGGCCCGGCGCTGGGCGGACTGCTGGTGGAGTACGCGTCATGGCACTGGATCTTTTTGATCAACATTCCGGTTGGAATTATCGGCGCGATCGCCACACTAATGTTAATGCCGAACTACACCATGCAGACGCGGCGCTTTGATCTCTCCGGCTTTCTGTTGCTGGCGGTTGGCATGGCGGTATTAACGCTGGCGCTGGATGGCAGTAAAGGTACGGGCTTATCGCCGCTGGCGATTGCTGGCCTGGTTGCTGTTGGCGTGGTGGCGCTTATGCTTTATCTCATACATGCCAGAAATAACGCCCGCGCCCTGTTCAGCCTGAAACTGTTCCGCACCCGTACCTTTTCGTTGGGCCTGGCGGGGAGCTTCGCCGGACGTATCGGCAGCGGTATGTTGCCCTTTATGACGCCGGTTTTCTTGCAGATTGGTCTCGGCTTCTCACCCTTTCATGCCGGATTGATGATGATCCCAATGGTGCTCGGCAGCATGGGGATGAAGCGGATAGTCGTGCAGGTAGTGAACCGCTTTGGTTATCGTCGGGTACTGGTGGCGACTACGCTGAGCCTGTCGCTGGTCACACTGCTGTTTATGGCCACCGCGCTGCTTGGCTGGTACTACGTTTTACCATTCGTTCTGTTTTTACAAGGGATGGTCAACTCAACGCGTTTTTCCTCCATGAACACGCTGACACTGAAAGATCTGCCGGACAAACTGGCAAGCAGTGGCAACAGCCTGCTGTCGATGATTATGCAATTGTCGATGAGTATCGGCGTGACCATCGCCGGGCTGTTGCTTGGGCTTTTTGGTTCGCAGCATGTCAGCGTCGACAGCGGTGCCACACAAACCGTCTTTATGTACACCTGGCTAAGCATGGCGTTTCTTATCGCCCTTCCGGCGTTCATCTTTGCCAGAGTTCCGAACGATACACATCAAAATGTGGCTATTTCGCGGCGCAAAAGGAGCACTGAATGAAGTTCTGGCGGCCCGGCATTACCGGCAAACTGTTTCTGGCGATCTTCGCCACCTGCATCGTCTTGCTGATCACGATGCACTGGGCGGTGCGTATCAGTTTTGAGCGCGGCTTTATCGATTACATTAAGCATGGCAATGAGCAACGGCTGCAAATGCTTGGCGACGCACTTGGCGAGCAGTACGCCCAGCATGGCAACTGGCGCTTCCTGCGTAACAACGATCGTTTTGTGTTTCAGATCCTGCGTTCACTTGAACATGATAGCAACGACGATAAGCCCGGCCCCGGTATGCCGCCGCACGGCTGGCGCACCCAGTTCTGGGTGGTCGATCAAAATAACAAAGTGCTGGTTGGCCCTCGCTCACCTATTCCACCGGACGGCACACGGCGGCCTATTCTGGTCAATGGTCTGGAAGTCGGCGCGGTGATCGCCTCCCCTGTCGAGCGGCTGACCCGCAATACCGATATCAATTTTGATAAGCAACAACGGCAAACCAGTTGGCTGATTGTGGCTTTATCTACTTTACTGGCAGCGCTGGCGACGTTCCCACTGGCACGCGGCTTGCTGGCACCGGTAAAACGGTTAGTTGACGGCACGCACAAACTGGCAGCAGGTGATTTCACCACTCGCGTGACGCCCACCAGCGAAGACGAACTGGGCAAACTGGCACAGGACTTCAACCAGCTCGCCAGTACGCTGGAGAAAAACCAGCAGATGCGCCGCGATTTTATGGCCGACATTTCTCACGAACTGCGCACGCCTTTAGCGGTACTGCGCGGCGAACTGGAAGCCATCCAGGATGGCGTACGTAAATTCACGCCAGAGACAGTGGCTTCTTTACAGGCGGAGGTCGGAACGTTGACTAAACTGGTCGACGATCTCCATCAGTTGTCGATGTCTGATGAAGGCGCTCTCGCCTACCAGAAAGCAACGGTGGATCTCGTTCCACTACTTGAAGTCGCGGGCGGCGCATTTCGCGAACGTTTCGCCAGTCGTGGGTTGACTCTGCAATTCTCCTTGCCGGACAGCATTACCGTATTTGGCGATCGCGATCGTTTAATGCAGTTGTTTAATAACTTACTGGAAAACAGCCTGCGCTACACCGACAGTGGCGGTGGCCTGCATATTTCCGCCGAACAGCACGACAAAATGGTGCATCTGACCTTTGCCGACAGCGCACCGGGAGTCAGCGACGATCAGTTACAAAAATTGTTTGAGCGTTTTTATCGCACGGAAGGTTCCCGCAACCGTGCCAGCGGCGGCTCCGGGCTGGGGTTGGCAATTTGCCTGAACATTGTTGAAGCACATAATGGTCGCATTGTTGCCGCCCATTCGCCTTTTGGCGGGGTTAGCATTACAGTAGAGTTACCGCTGGAACGGGATTTACAGAGAGAAGTATGACCGAGTTACCTATCGACGAAAACACGCCGCGTATTTTGATCGTGGAAGATGAACCCAAACTGGGGCAGTTGCTCATTGATTATCTGCGTGCCGCAAGCTATGCGCCGACGTTGATTAGCCACGGCGATCAGGTACTGCCGTATGTGCGCCAGACGCCACCGGATCTGATCCTGTTAGATCTGATGCTACCAGGCACCGATGGTCTGACACTGTGTCGGGAGATTCGTCGTTTTTCTGATATTCCCATTGTTATGGTGACAGCGAAAATCGAAGAGATCGACCGCCTGCTGGGGCTGGAAATCGGTGCTGATGATTACATCTGTAAACCGTATAGCCCGCGGGAAGTGGTAGCGCGCGTCAAAACTATATTGCGTCGTTGCAAACCGCAGCGTGAGTTGCAACAGCAAGATGCAGAAAGCCCGTTAATTATCGACGAAGGTCGTTTTCAGGCTTCGTGGCGCGGCAAAATGCTTGATCTGACCCCTGCGGAATTTCGCCTGCTGAAAACACTCTCCCATGAACCGGGAAAAGTGTTCTCCCGCGAGCAGTTACTCAATCATCTTTATGACGACTACCGCGTAGTGACCGACCGTACCATCGATAGCCACATTAAAAACCTGCGCCGCAAGCTGGAAGCACTGGACGAAGAGCAGTCATTTATCCGCGCCGTTTATGGTGTCGGTTATCGCTGGGAAGCCGACGCCTGCCGCATTGTTTAACGTATCTTTGCCCTCGCGAGGGCTGAATTCCTTGTTTATTAATCCGTCATGCCCCTCTCTGAAAGGAGCTGTCTCTTGATCAGGAGATCTGATCAAGAGACAGCTCCTTTAGGGGGGTATTCCCCTGATTGGCAACCTTATGAATATCACCCATACTTAAATCGTTACATACTGTTTTCAATACGCAATTTCAATCAAGGAGTCATTATGGCTGGTTGGTTTGAACTCAATAAGAGCAGTGATAATCAGTTCCGGTTTGTGTTAAAAGCGGGTAACGGTGAGACTATTCTCACCAGCGAACTGTATACCTCAAAAGCCGCTGCGGAAAAGGGCATTGCCTCTGTGCAAAGCAACAGCCCGCAGGATGAACGCTATGAGAAAAAAACAGCGAGCAACGGCAAATTTTATTTCAATCTGAAAGCCGCTAATCATCAGATAATCGGCTCCAGTCAAATGTACGCCACCGCTCAATCACGCGAAATCGGAATTGCCTCAGTAAAAAACAATGGCGTAAGCCAGACTGTGAAAGATAAGACTTAATTGTTATGCCGGGCGCGGATAACGCGCCCGGTTTTATTTCTAATAAACACTTACTTATTGATGCTAAGGATCAATCCGCGCCATTAAAATAATGGGAAGATAAGTTTCATATCAGGTGAAAGAATTTTTGTTCTTCTTTTTGAACGCCACGTTATTTATTTCCTGCAAGTGCCGAAGAAATTATCGTTATTCGTATCCTTACCAAAACCAGGACGCGACCAGACATTTGCACTGGAGCCAACCCCACCGATTGCGCTACAATGCCCGCCCTTAAAGTGGGGACACTCCCCTAACCGCTTCATCAGGTGAAGCGGATCTGACCTGTCATCAGAACGAGAGAATTATGTTTAAACCGGAACTCCTTTCCCCGGCGGGAACGCTGAAAAATATGCGTTACGCTTTCGCTTATGGCGCAGATGCTGTTTATGCGGGGCAACCGCGTTACTCCCTGCGTGTGCGCAACAACGAATTTAACCACGAAAATCTCCAGCTCGGCATCAATGAAGCCCACGCGCTGGGGAAAAAGTTTTATGTCGTGGTCAACATTGCGCCACACAATGCCAAGCTAAAAACCTTTATCCGTGATCTGAAACCGGTGGTGGAAATGGGGCCGGACGCACTGATTATGTCCGATCCGGGGCTGATTATGCTGGTGCGTGAACACTTCCCTGAAATGCCGATCCACCTTTCCGTGCAGGCCAACGCCGTAAACTGGGCGACGGTGAAATTCTGGCAGCAAATGGGGTTGACCCGCGTGATCCTCTCCCGCGAGCTGTCGCTGGAAGAGATTGAAGAGATCCGCAATCAGGTTCCGGATATGGAGCTTGAAATCTTCGTTCACGGCGCGCTGTGCATGGCCTACTCCGGCCGCTGCCTGCTCTCTGGCTACATCAACAAACGCGATCCAAACCAGGGCACCTGCACCAACGCCTGCCGTTGGGAGTACAACGTGCAGGAAGGGAAAGAAGATGACGTTGGCAACATCGTACACAAATACGAGCCGATTCCGGTGCAAAACGTCGAGCCGACGCTGGGTATCGGTGCGCCAACCGACAAAGTGTTTATGATCGAAGAAGCCCAGCGCCCGGGCGAGTATATGACCGCGTTTGAAGATGAGCACGGCACTTACATCATGAACTCGAAAGATCTGCGCGCCATCGCCCACGTTGAACGCCTGACCAAAATGGGCGTGCATTCGCTGAAAATCGAAGGCCGCACTAAATCTTTCTACTATTGTGCACGTACCGCGCAGGTTTATCGTAAAGCTATCGATGACGCCGCTGCGGGCAAACCGTTCGACACCAGCCTGCTGGAAACACTGGAAGGCCTGGCGCATCGTGGTTACACCGAAGGTTTCCTGCGTCGTCATACTCACGACGATTACCAGAACTACGAATACGGTTATTCCGTTTCTGACCGCCAGCAGTTTGTTGGAGAGTTTACCGGTGAGCGTAAAGGCTCTCTGGCAGCCGTAGCGGTGAAAAATAAATTCTCCGTTGGCGACAGCCTGGAACTGATGACGCCACAGGGCAATATCAACTTTACCCTTGAGCACATGGAAAACGCCAAAGGTGAAGCGATGCCGGTCGCGCCTGGCGATGGCTATACCGTGTGGCTCCCGGTTCCGCAGGATCTCGAGCTGAATTACGCACTGCTGATGCGTAATTTCTCCGGGGAAACCACGCGTAACCCGCACGGTAAGTGATTCATTTCGATTATTTTTCCCGGATAGAAAATTCTTAGAAACCGATCACATACGGCTGCATTTATTAAGGTTATTATCTGTTTCGCTGAAAAACATAACCCATAAAATGCTAGCTGTACCAGGAACCACCTCCTTAGCCTGTGTAATCTCCCTTACGCAGGCTTATTTTTTTGTACCACGCTTTCATCCTGTTCTGACTCCGCCTTTTCTTTTCTGCTCTACACTATCTACAGACCAATCATAAAGGCAGACGACCATGGCAGATTTTCCCGCCAGCTTACTGATTCTTAACGGCAAAAGTGCTGGCAATGAGATATTGCGCGAAGCGATTATGCTGTTGCGTGAGGAAGGAATGACGATCCATGTACGAACCACCTGGGAGAAAGATGATGCCGCGCGTTATGTTGCTGAAGCCCGTCAGCTTGGCGTTGCAACGGTAATTGCCGGAGGTGGAGATGGCACTATTAATGAAGTCTCCACGGCATTGATTCAGTGCGAAGGTGATGACATTCCTGCTTTGGGAATATTGCCGCTAGGTACAGCGAACGATTTTGCCACCAGTGTGGGTATTCCTGAAGCGCTGGATAAGGCACTTAAACTGGCAATTGCCGGTAACGCCATTGCGATTGATATGGCGCAGGTCAACAAACAAACCTGTTTTATCAACATGGCGACGGGCGGATTTGGTACGCGCATTACCACCGAAACACCGGAGAAATTAAAAGCCGCGCTGGGTGGCGTCTCTTACATCATTCACGGCTTAATGCGCATGGATACGTTGCAACCGGACCGCTGTGAAATCCGTGGTGAAAATTTTCACTGGCAAGGCGATGCGCTGGTTATTGGTATTGGCAACGGGCGTCAGGCCGGTGGCGGTCAGCAACTGTGCCCGAATGCGCTGATTAACGATGGGTTATTGCAACTGCGTATTTTCACCGGTGACGAAATTCTTCCCGCTCTCTTCTCAACCTTAAAACCTGATGAAGAAAACCCGAATATTGTTGAAGGCGCTTCGGCGTGGTTCGAGATACAAGCGCCGCATGAAATCACCTTTAACCTTGATGGCGAACCATTAAGTGGCCAACGTTTTCATATAGAAATACTTCCGGCGGCGTTGCGTTGTCGATTACCGCCGGACTGCCCGTTATTGCGCTAGTCAAAAATTTATTCTCTCCTGAACAGGGGTACATCAATTTTTGCCGGATGCGGTGCGAACGCCTTATCCGGCCTACGGGAGGTGTGTTGTTCGCAGGCCAGATAAATGAAGCGTATCAGGCAATCGTAATTTTGCTATCGAGATAAACGTCCTGCACGGCGTTAATCAGTTTCACGCCGTCGGCCATCGATTTCTTGAACGCTTTACGCCCGAGAATCAGCCCCATTCCGCCCGCGCGTTTGTTGATAACCGCAGTACGCACCGCATCGCTAAGGTCGGTTTCACCGCCCGCGGCACCGCCGGAGTTAATCAGCCCTGCGCGGCCCATATAACAGTTAGCTAACTGATAACGCACCAGGTCAATCGGGTTTTCGCTGGTTAACTTGCTGTAAACGCGATCGTCGGTATAACCGTAATTAATCGCTTTATAGCCGCCGTTATTCTCCGCCATTTTTTGTTTGACAATATCCGCGCCAATGGTCGCCGCCAGATGGTTCGCCTGACCGGTCAGGTCAGCGGAAACATGGTAATCGATGCCCTCTTTCTTAAAGGCGGAGTTGCGCAAATAAGCCCACAGCACGGTCACCATGCCCAGCTCATGTGCACGTTCAAAGGCCGCAGAAATTTCTTCAATCTGCCGACGTGACTCTTGCGAGCCAAAATAGATGGTCGCGCCAACTGCCACTGCTCCCATGTTGAACGCCTGCTCTACACTGGCATACAGCGTTTGATCGTAGGTGTTTGGGTAACTTAGCGTCTCGTTGTGGTTGAGTTTGACGAGGAATGGAATGCGGTGAGCGTAACGCCGCGATACCGATGCCAGCACGCCATAAGTTGACGCCACACAGTTACAGCCCGCTTCTATCGCCAGTTCAACAATGTTTTTCGGGTCGAAATAGAGCGGGTTAGCAGCAAATGAAGCCCCCGCGGAGTGCTCGACCCCCTGGTCAACCGGCAGAATAGAAAGATACCCGGTTCCGGCCAGACGCCCGGTGTTATACAGCGTCTGCATATTACGCAGCACCGCTGGCGGACGATTATTGTCAATCATCACGCGGTCTACGTAGTCATGTCCGGGGAGATAAAGCTGGTCAGAAGGAATAGTCATACAACGATGCTGTAAAAGGTTGTCGGCATCTTTGCCAAGCAACTGCGCAATATCTGTCATTACTATGCTCCCGTAAATTCCGATTGGATATCGGCTATGGATTGTCCTGGCCCACCTTTTGCGGGCAATTATAATCCTGGTCGTTATGAGCTATTTTTTCCATCTTTCGGCTGTTTTTTCAGCGTTTCCTGTTGGCACGACTCATCAGAAAAAGTGTTACCGCGGTCAAGATTTCACCATAAAGGTATTTAAAAGGTATCATCAAATGGTATTGTCAGCGCGTACCTTACATTACCTGTCATGAAGGAATCAAAAGATGAAAACAACAGCAAAGCTGTCGTTCATGATGTTTGTTGAATGGTTTATCTGGGGCGCGTGGTTTGTACCATTGTGGCTGTGGTTAAGTAAAAGCGGGTTTAGTGCCGGAGAAATTAGCTGGTCGTATGCCTGTACCGCCATCGCGGCGATCCTGTCCCCTATTCTGGTTGGCTCCATCACTGACCGCTTTTTCTCGGCGCAGAAAGTGCTGGCTGTATTGATGTTCGCTGGTGCAGTGCTGATGTATTTCGCTGCGCAACAGACCACTTTTGCCGGATTCTTCCCGTTACTGCTGGCCTACTCGCTAACCTATATGCCGACCATTGCACTGACTAATAGCATCGCCTTTGCCAACGTGCCGGATGTGGAACGTGATTTCCCACGCATTCGTGTGATGGGTACTATCGGCTGGATTGCCTCTGGTCTGGCATGTGGATTCTTGCCGCAAATGCTGGGTTATGCCGATATCTCACCGACTAATATTCCGCTGCTGATTACCGCCGGAAGTTCTGCTCTGCTCGGTGTGTTTGCATGTTTCCTACCCGACACACCACCAAAAAGCACTGGCAAAATGGATATTAAAGTCATGCTCGGCCTGGATGCACTGATCCTGCTGCGCGATAAAAACTTCCTCGTCTTTTTCTTCTGTTCATTCCTGTTTGCTATGCCGCTGGCGTTCTATTACATCTTTGCCAACGGTTATCTGACCGAAGTCGGTATGAAAAACGCGACCGGCTGGATGACGCTCGGCCAGTTCTCTGAAATCTTCTTTATGCTGGCATTGCCGTTTTTCACCAAACGATTTGGTATCAAAAAGGTATTATTACTTGGTCTGGTCACCGCTGCGATTCGTTATGGCTTCTTTATTTACGGCAGCGCGGATGAATATTTCACCTACGCACTATTGTTCCTCGGCATTTTGCTGCACGGCGTAAGTTACGATTTTTACTACGTTACCGCATACATCTATGTCGACAAAAAAGCCCCCGTGCACATGCGTACTGCCGCGCAGGGGTTGATTACGCTCTGCTGCCAGGGTTTCGGTAGTTTGCTCGGCTATCGTCTTGGCGGCGTGATGATAGAAATGATGTTCGCTTATCAGGAACCAGTCAACGGGCTGACCTTCAACTGGGCCGGGATATGGACTTTCGGTGCGGTGATGATTGCCATTATCGCCGTGCTGTTCATGATTTTTTTCCGCGAATCCGACAACGAAATTACGGCTATTAGGGTCGATGATCGCGATATTGCGTTGACACAAGGGGAAGCAAAATGAAAACAGAACGTATTCTCGGTGCTCTTTACGGGCAGGCGTTAGGGGATGCGATGGGGATGCCCTCCGAGCTTTGGCCGCGCAGCCGCGTCAAAGCGCATTTTGGCTGGATTAACCGTTTTCTGCCCGGCCCAAAGGAGAATAACGCGGCCTGTTATTTTAACCGCGCCGAATTTACCGACGACACCTCGATGGCGCTGTGCCTGGCGGATGCGTTGCTGGAACGCGAAGGCGAGATCGACCCGGATCTGATTGGGCGTAAAATCCTCGACTGGGCACTGCGTTTCGACGCCTTCAACAAAAACGTGCTTGGCCCGACCTCAAAAATTGCGCTTAACGCCATTCGCGACGGTAAACCCGTCGCTGAACTGGAAAACAACGGCGTGACTAACGGTGCGGCGATGCGCGTCTCACCATTGGGGTGTTTACTCCCGGCGCGTGATGTTGATTCCTTTATTGATGATGTGGCGCTGGCGTCCAGCCCGACCCATAAATCCGATCTGGCGATTGCGGGGGCGGTGGTTATTGCATGGGCGATTTCTCGTGCCATTGACGGCGAAAGCTGGTCAGCGATTGTTGATTCTCTACCCTCGATTGCGCGACATGCTCAACAAAAACGCATCACTACCTTCAGCGCCTCACTGGCGGCACGTCTGGAGATTGCACTAAAAATCGTTCGTCACGCCGACGGCACCGAATCTGCCAGCGAACAGCTATATCAAGTGATTGGCGCAGGCACCAGCACTATTGAGTCCGTTCCGTGCGCCATTGCGCTGGTTGAACTGGCACAAACCGATCCGAACCGCTGCGCTATTCTGTGCGCCAATCTTGGTGGTGACACTGACACCATCGGCGCTATGGCGACGGCGATTTGTGGCGCATTGCATGGCGTAAATGCTATCGATCCGGCATTAAAGGCTGAGCTGGATGCGGTTAATCAGCTTGATTTCAACCGCTATGCCACGGCGCTGGCGAAGTATCGCCAACAACGGGAGGCGGTATGAGCGGCACCAGGTTACACACGCTGCTGTCGCAATTAACTACGCGTCAACCGGTGATGGTTGTCGGTGCGGCTGTCATTGATGTGATCGCTGACGCTTACGCCCTGCCCTGGCGCGGGTGCGATATCGAACTGAAACAGCAGAGCGTAAATGTTGGCGGCTGTGCGCTGAACATTGCCGTGACGTTAAAACGCCTCGGTATAGAAGCGGATAACGCCCTGCCGCTCGGTCAGGGGGTGTGGTCGGAGATTATTCGTAACCGGATGGCAAAAGAGGGATTGCTCAGCCTGCTCGATAACGCCGAAGGCGATAACGGCTGGTGTCTGGCGCTGGTTGAACCTGATGGTGAACGTACCTTTATGTCGTTCAGCGGTGTGGAAAATCAGTGGAATAGCCAGTGGCTGACGCGATTAACCGTTGCACCAGATAGCCTGCTCTATTTTTCCGGTTATCAACTGGCCTCGCCCTGTGGCGAATTGTTAGTGGAATGGCTGGAAGGACTGCAAGACGTGACGCCGTTTATTGATTTCGGCCCGCGGATTGACGATATCCCGGATGCATTGCTTGCGCGCATCATGGCCTGTCGGCCACTGGTGTCGCTCAATCGCCAGGAAGCTGAGATTGCCGCCGAACGTTTTGCTTTATCCGCAAATATCACAATGCTTGGCACGCAATGGCAGGAGAAATTTGCCGCGCCGCTGATCGTTCGTCTCGATAAAGAAGGCGCGTGGTATTTCAGCAACAACGCTTCTGATTGCGTTCCGGCATTTCCAACGCAAGTCGTGGACACTATTGGCGCAGGTGATAGCCATGCTGGTGGCGTGCTTGCCGGACTGGCCTCCGGTCTCCCACTGGCAGACGCCGTATTGCTGGGCAATGCGGTAGCGTCGTGGGTTGTCGGACATCGCGGCGGTGATTGCGCGCCAACGCGCGAAGAACTACTCCTCACACACAAAAACGTATAGATCGCTGCGACAGTGGCTGATGCTGTACTCAATAGGCCGTTGCTGTTGGTCAAGCGCCACTTGCTTGATCACCAGCACCGGTATTTTGCTATCTAACTGAATATGTGACTGAAACTCGGCATCCGGCATTCGGGCGCTAACGCGGGAACGGGTGCGCAGGGGAAAGATACGCTGACTGCGGAAATAGTCATAGAGAGAAATACCGATGGCATCAACATCATGAATTAAATGCACTGGAACCCACGACTCTTCTATCGATACCGCTTCTTCATCCACATAGCGAATACGCTTAAGCAAGAAGACATCGCTGCCCGCGGCAATCGCCAGTTGCTGCGCAACTTCTTCGGGACACTTTACCACTCGCTTATTAACCCACAACGTATCGGGTTTTTTCCCACGCAACACCACCTGCTGAGAAAAACCTCGCGCTTCTTTCAACGAGTATTCGAAGATGTTGTTGATCTGCGTTCCGTAGCCACGCGAACGCGTCACCACTCCCTCTTCTTCCAGCGCCTGCATCGCCTTGCGCACCGTAATGCGCGAAACGCCGGTTAACTGACTTAAATCACGCTCGCCGGGCAAAATATTTCCATGCTCCAGCACCCCACTGCGCACGGCATTTTTTACCGTTTCGGCAAACTTAATATAAAGCGGCGTGTTGTCCGCCGCTAAAATACGTTCGTTCAGTTGAGCGATAAGCTGGGTATGCGCTTGTTCCATTTGTCTTTTTCCTGCCGGGGAGTCTGGTAGGAGTATATCACGCACCTATTGCCTTAGCAGTTTCTTCACCGCCAGCACATGTTTGCACGGCCCTCTTTCGCCCTGATATTTACTGAACCATTCACAGGTACAGCGTTCACCATTTGCATCGAGAATGACGGTATGTCGTACCCCACTTCCTTCAACTCGCGCCTCTGTTCTGGCTGGCTGCTGGCTAATAATTTCAACTTTGTTCTCTTGCAGTAATTTATCTGCCCCTTTCAGACGGGGATTCAGAGTCATTATGCGGGAGAGTTTGAACGGCAACTGGCGATAAAAATATGCATTATCGGTAAGGTCATAACCCAGTAATCCCATTGCCGCCAGTTGCGCGGCCAGGGTGTCGGTTTTTCCCAGCCACTGACTGCCACCAGAAGCAAAAAATGCCGGGCTAATGGTCTGGTTGGCCTGTGCATGCTCATCAAAAATAGTCAGCCAACTCTCATCAATCCCCTCATTTAGCGCATCCAGCGTCGCCCCTTCGCCAGAAAATCCACGCCAGCAATCACGAGATAAAGAAAGCGTAAAACGCAGATCGCCAAACCAGAGTTGCCAGGTGGTGGATTGCATATCTGGTTGCGCGAAGACCTGCAAACAATCAGCAAAAGGTAACAAGGGTTCCAGTAAGCGCAGACGATGCAGCCCGCCAATACAAATCGCATTGACTGATTTTACGGGCGAAAACTGTGGTGTCGTACCACGCACCTGTAAATAGTAATCGGTTTTCACCTGCCCTTTGGGTAATGAGCGAAACAGTTGCTGCGCCTGGACTTTTGTGAACTGGTGACCTTTTGCTGATTGCGCAAGATAGACCTGCACACTACTCAAGCCTTTGATCCATTTCACCGGAAGTGGCACTTTGCGTTCAATAACCTTGTGATTTTCCAGATGTAACCCCACCGATTTCTGACCGACGGATAATGTAACATCTCCACTATTGCTTACCCCCGCTAATGCCGAAAGCATGGGCTGGTTAAAATCGACATTGGTCGTGCCGCTTTGTAAAAACTCACCGTTTAAGCCATCGGGCAAAATATCAAGCCGCGCATAAACTCCGGCACAATGAGAAAAGCCTTCAAAACGCACCCGTTCATATCCTGCGCTGACAATAGGATCTTTCAGTAGCGCCAGTTGCGCAGGCGAAAGGTTAAAACTCGACTTCACCACATTGGAAAGTGCAATTAAACAGCGCGCCATCATAAAAGGTTGCCTGACCTGGCCGATAAAAAAACAGGGCGCGTCAGACGCCTTTTGAATCTCGCTGTATTTCGCCAGGCGTAATTCATCTTTACCGTTCGTTTTGTGCAAAGCGGATGGGATGTTGTAACTATAAGTGAGTATCTCTTCCATTTATGACTTCCTTGTAAGTTCGTGTTGCAGCTCGTTGAGCTTTTTATAGTTGGTGATTTTTACCGTACTCAAATGGCTATCCATTGCACTTACCATCTCAAGTAATGCCTGATTGTGGCGGAAACTGATATTGATAAGCGACTGCATGGCGAGATTGGTGAAGCGTTTGAGTGGTGCCCAGCTCTCTTTTTCAAGCTGCCCCAGAATGTCGCCGATATGGGCAGAATTGATACCTTGTGGGTAACGTAGCTTCTCAATCCATAACTCTCCGGCAAGTGCACGGACAGTTTTGTCGGCGTGAAGCATGCAAAAAGCGGTAAGTAGATGACCCATGGGTGAAAGTGGCAAAGGCAGTTCAAGCATGGCCTGAAGCAGGTTAATGATCTCTCTGGCTTCTTTAGAAGCATTTTTAAAATTAATTGCTATGAAGCGCGCCAGCATTGCCTCACTATGCCAGGGGAAAGAGAATAATATTCGCTTTCGATCTGCACTATGCCCTTCAGGAAACCGCATAAAACTATATTCATAAAATAATGTTGAATTTTCATCGTGCCAATAACGGAGAATATCAAAATGGAGTTGCTTATAAACAATTTCTTTATTGGTATATTGATTCTGGTTAACTTTTGTTAATAATTTCCAATCATACTTATTTTTCAATATTTCTACCGGAGTGCCTCGCTTCGCCAATAACAAATTCCCTCTGGTATAAGAATCAACATCGGGTAAAAAAACCTGACGTGTTAAAATTGCAGTAAGCACTAGATCATCATCATTTACGGCGTCCAGAGAAGAAACATTACCAGAGCGCAAGTAGTTCATCAGTTCTGAATATTGGCGGTTAAAATCATTGGGCAACAGGCTTTCTGTGCCTGGAACACATCGCTGTATCGCGAGTTGAAAATCGAATCCGCAAGGTGATTCTCCAGCCTGCTGGTATCGATATAGACGGTCAATTAAAATACGTGGTTCAATAAAACAGGGAAGATGAGTTGGTGTCGAAAGCAACGGTAGGCCGCTTGATTTTTTAAGTAATATAAGTGTGTTTAATAAAATATTAATCCATGGCTGAAATACTGCTTTCGTTGATTTCTGACACTCATTAAATCCCCAATTTAGCTTTTGATACTTATCTTGATGATTAATTAGCTCATGATATTTTTGACATTGCCTGTCAATATTTTCATTGTGATATTTTGTTTGGATAAAATCTGCAAACTCCATAAAGAAACTTGCCAGTATTTTATCGAAACTTCCTTGAGTACCTGACCAGGTATGAAGTGTTTTCAAAGCATTGGCAAAAGCGGGTATCAATTGTTCAATATTGTCTTTATTAATTTGTTCTGAAAAACGTAACAGTGCCGCAGGGAGTTGGTCAAAAGAAAAGGAGTCAAGATTATGAAACGCCCTACCAACCAGGAAAATAAAATCATCCCAGGTTTCAATTTCGGGGATACGATTATCATCACGAATCAGCGGCATAACCGGGTACAATTGTACCGCTTCATCAACAACCATGGGTTTGGTATCAAGAAAGTCAGTTAATAATTCCCGAGCGCCAATAAGTATGTTATCGGCGTAACTCATTAATAGTGAGCTTAGTTCAGGTTCAGTAGGGCTACCGTATTTGGCAATTAATTTTGCTGCTTTATTTTGCAAACTGGCATCTTTATTTATAAAGACTCCCGTCAGATGTTGACAGATTTCCGCCCTTTTCTCGGGATTCTGCTTCGCAAGTTTATCGGTAATGGTTAAGGTGCTATCAACAACGCCTTTGGTCGTTGACGATAACAGTAATGGTAATTGGGTAAGAAACTCATCACGATGAAAATCGTCGTTATCAAGGATCTTTTTGATAGCCTGTAGGGACGTCGTAACAGGTTTACTATGCGGACAACAAAATGTTGCTATGAGTTCATCCTGAAGTTGCAAGCATTCATCACCAGTCGGCTCCAGTGCGCTGAATAATGTGGCATAAAAATTCGTTTGATCTTTATTAAAACCACGATTAACGGCCAGAAGGCTTTCATTAAGAAGGCGGAAGCGATCTAAGCGTTGGTTTTTTGTGTATGTTTTTATAGACTCCAGCCATCGGGTAGAAAGATAGTTCGGATAGTGAAATACTAACCAGATATGCTCTTCAAAATAAAAGGGATACTTTTCCAGTGACTCATGTGGAGGAACTAATGTTTGTGCTATTGTTTCATCCTCCAGAGTCTGACGTTCCAGATACCCCTGACTTAACCATTCGGCTAACTCTTCATAAAATATAAAACCGTAGCCACGTTTATGAGATTCCTGTATATACAAGTTTATAAATTTAGCAAACCATGGTGGACAATACCATTGAAGCACTCTGTTAATAGTATTATTTTGGCGAACTAATTGTGGCGAAAGTTTTTTTATATCATTCCACGTAAAACAACTTAGTATAGCGACACCTAACATATCTAATTGAACAGCAGTAGCCTTATACCGCCCACTTTGTCGGTCAAACTGTTCGTATAACCGTTTTACATCCCTTTTAATCAACGGCACCAACGTATTGCGCAGTTTTTCATCCTGCGTTTTCAAGAAAGCAATAAACTGCTCTGAATTTCCCGACTCAATAATATTAGTGTATTGTTCTTTAATATCGGTCACTCTTCACATCCTTGTAGAGTAAATTCATTAAGATAAGCTATTAATTTTTTATAATTAATGGGGAGTTCTTTGTCACCAGCCAGTGTGATGCAATTCTCAACAATTTTCTTTTGGAATTTTCGTACTGCTGGATCGCTGTTGTGGTTATCAAGATATTCTATAAATCTATTAACCGGAGCATACTTATTCATCAATAAATAAGCAATACATTCAGACAGATAGTGACTGTCTATAAAGTTATGCTGGATAGCCAATTGTATATATTCAGCGGCCAAATTGCGGCTAATTTTTTTCTCAAAAAGTAAACAAACTGCAATGTAGATCCAACCTGCGTGATGAACGTGAAGTTGTTTTTCAAGTAAATATTGCAAAGGGTATAAACATTCTTCAACCCCATCGACTTCGTTTCCCGTTGCTGTATCTGGAACAAAAAAACTTAACCAGCAATCTGGATAATTTGGCACCAGGGATAAATAATACAAAAAGGCCTTCCAGTGACAACACTCATCACGACGGAGACTAATATAGTAATAATGAGCAGGATAAGAGTGAAGACTATCTCTCTTCCCGTAATGAATCACACTGTTATTTAATACCAGTCTGTACCAGGTTTTATATTTATTCTTATCAATTAATATGCGATATGTACAGGTAAATGGTTGGAGGATGCCAGGCCAACTCACCAGCTCTTTGGCGATAGATTCATATTGTGGAAACACCCCGTTTGTAGTTCGGATACGTGTAATCTGCGTCCAGAGTGGTAAAAACGCATCATTTGTTGCCGATATTTCATCAGTGATCCCCAACAAATATTGCACCGCCTGGGCATATTTCCCTGTTAACATTAATGCCTGTTGCTTCACTTCTGCTATTATCTCGCCAGGCAAAATACGATTACAGGCGACAATTAAATCATCAAGATCAACCGGATAATTCTCGCGTTCGTGGGCCAATAATCGCTCCACCAATATTTGCGGCGAAACATAGAACGGCGTGTGACTTGGTGTTGCCAGTAACGTTAAGTGGCAGTTATCACGCAGTCGCGCCAGCACCAGTTGGTTTTGGTTCTGTAAATGCGGTAAACGCCGTTCATGCCACTCTGGCGTTGATGCGTATTCATCATTAAACCACTGCTGAAAAAAATCCCGCAGGCTATAGAGTATTGATGATCCGAGATACTTTTTATGCAATTTTTTATAATAGGGTTGCAATTGTTTTTTATAATCACCAGGAAGTTTATCTTGCAAAGCAATAATCCCGGCATAAAAAATCTCAATATCCAGTTCTTCTTTATTTTCCAACATTTTTCCTGTTTGAAACAACACCCCATCCCAGCTATCAGGAATAATGACCATCTCATGTTGTAGCATGGGAATTACATAACCTTCGCCCAACGGTGAATCACATTGCAACAGTGCCAGTACACTGTGCTTTAAGCTCCCCAACCATGGCTCAGCTAACGCGGCCACATCCTGTGCTGATTGGTATTTCATCATTAATTCAACTGTGCGTAGTTGTAATTTTTCGGTGCGCTGAATTAAGGTGCCAGATACGTTTTTCGCCAGTGTTGTACGATATTGGGGATAGCGTTCTGCCAACACCTCGGCAATATCAAGTGCTAAGAATAATATTTTATCGCATTTTTCACGTCCGCTAATAACCGGAAAATACTGCATAAATGATGAATGGTCAAACTCAGGATGACAGCAAAATGTTTGTATTATCTGAATAACAAAATTTACTACCGTATTATTACTGGCATTCAGTCCTAAAAATAATAATTGCTGGTTAGCAATCCATTCATCCTCTTGCGGGTTAAACATCTTTATTAGACGAATATGCCAGTTAAGGCGATCTTTTTTAAAGTTATTTGTTAATGAAGTTAATAATTCCTTGATTAATTGACGAGGCAGAAGATTTTCCGCAATCAGTTGCATAAACACATCATCCCAGTACTCGGTAACAACACCACACTGATGTGAGTTGTCGGCCTTATGGAAGTGGCTTTGCAAAAGCACTGGGACGTCATATTGCGGGAATGGTAAAATGACCTTTTCTATTACCTGTGAATTCTCCCGCATCCAAACAATTTCATTCTGAGCATTACGAGTATAAATCTCAATGTGAAATAATGCGTTGGCAAATGCTGATTCGTCAAAAATAACCCAACCATGTTTATAGCAGCGCCATAGAAGGCGGATATCTGGGTATGTATGCGGCGTGCGCAAACAATCCTTAAGCACACTATCCAGATAATCAGGAGGGCAATGGGTAAAAAAAGTAATTAGTGCATCGTGTATAGTATGATAACGACTTCTGCTAACTTCATGAAGCAATGTATGTTTCACTGGCCAGCTAACTGGAAACATTTTTTGTTCTGCATAACTGCGAGCACAAACAATTTTTGTCAAAGAGATTACATCGTCTACACATTCACCCAAACAAAGTGATTTATAATCAAGCGTCAACAATTCCTTTAAGGTAGTAATTCGCTCAACTTCGGTTAATGACAATGCCCAGTCTACAATGGCTGAATAATTTTTTTGTTGAATGAGTTCTACAGGTATCATCAGATAGTCTCTTCCATGAAGTTTTATCAATGATACCAGGTTGTTTACCTGTTTTATCAGCCCCCGAAATTCTGATTTTTATAATTTACTTCGTAAGTGTGTCTCCCACAAATGCCTGCAGCTCCTCCACCGTGCCATTAAACACATTAAAATCCACCGGACCATTTACGCCATCCACCTGTCCACGGTCGGAATGCTGCCAGAAATGCCAGGCCAGGCCGTCATTGTCCGGGCGTCGCTGATAATAATGGGCCACCCACCACGGGTATTCATTGAAATATCCCGCCAGATTCGTGTGATAAAACGTCGCCCCCGCATAAATAATCGGCTTTTTGCCCGTGCTCTTTTCAACCATTTTTAGCCACTGACTTACCCGCTTGCGTAATTCTTTTGCCGATAATTTCCCTCGTTCTTCTACGTCCAGCACCGCTGGCAGATCGCCTTGTGAGAAATCCACCGTTTGCAGAAATAATCGCGCCTGAACGGAAGCTGAGACCGACGGAGAAAAATAGTGATATGCCCCGCGCAATAAGCCATTTTTGTGGCTTTGACGCCAGTTACGCGAGAAATACGGGTCTACCAGCTTTTCGCCTTCCGTAGCCTTAATAAAAGCAAACTGTAAGCGGATACCGTTGTCGCGCATTTTTGCGACACGTTGCCAGTCGATCCGCGCCTGCCAGCGTGAAACATCAATACCATGAATGGTGTAATTGGCAGGGATTCGAATAGCAAAAGATTTGACCGGGCGATAACCATAAAAGTGGATGTAGTCTTTAATCTGAATTGCTGTCGACCAGAAAAAATTCACCGTCTGACGAGGATAAATCGCCACGATGGAAATTAGCCCCAGAGCGCAGAACAAGGCGGTGAATTTTTTTCGACTGGCTATTTTTAGCTGCATTGGTTTCATCCCTGAATTTCAGCGCGAACACGCTGAAAAATGCCAAAGCAGCTATAGTATGATGCTCACCACCAGGCGTGAAAGTGGTGAACCGGACCATTCCCGTGGCCAACTTCCAGCGTGTCGGCCTGGGCTAACGCCGCTGATAGCCAGCTTTTTGCTTCCTGTACGGTGTCAGCCCAATTCGTGTGACGCGGACGCAGCGCTGCCAGCGCCGCAGATAATGTACAACCAGTGCCATGCGTGTTTTTGGTCATAATACGCGGTGCGGTAAACCGTTGTTCGCCGTCGCGGGTAAACAACCAGTCCGGGCTTTGCTCATCATCCAGATGACCACCTTTCATCAACACGGCACCACAGCCCATCGCCAATAATTCACGCCCCTGCTCCAGCATTTCCTGTTCATTACGCGCGTGTGGAGAATCGAGTAAAGCAGCAGCCTCCGGCAAATTTGGGGTAATTAATGAAACCTGCGGCAATAATTGACTGCGTAGCGTGGCAACCGCCGAAGGTGAAAGCAGCGGATCACCGCTTTTAGCCAGCATAACGGTATCCAGCACCACGTTTTGGATCTGGTAACGTTGCAGCCGTTCTGCCACCGCTTCAACAATATCCGTCTCTGCCAGCATGCCGATTTTGGTGGTATCGATTCGCACATCGCTGAACACTGAGTCGAGTTGTGCGGCAACAAAGTCAGGCTCAATGCGATACACCGACTGTACACCGCGGGTATTTTGCGCCACCAGTGCGGTGATTACCGAACAACCATAAGCGCCAAGTGCCGAGAAGGTTTTAAGATCGGCCTGAATCCCCGCACCACCACTCGGATCAGTACCGGCAATCGTCAGAGCGTTAACCCGTTTCATGCCTGCACCTCCTGCGTCAGTTGCCAGAGCGCATCAAGGAAATGGGGGATAAAACTGCCCGGCCCTTCGCTTCTGGCGACCGCACGTTCTCCGGCTTGTTTCATCCAGTGGCAGGCAGATGCAACATTTTCCAGCGTATCGCCCGGTAATGCACAACTGGCAGCGACAACTGCCGATAATGCACAACCAGTTCCTACTACTTTGGTCATTAACGGATCGCCGCCGTGAATGCCAACGATGCGACGACCATCGGTAACATAATCTACCTCGCCCGTGACCACGACGACAGCCCCGGTTTCATTCGCCAGTGTTTGTGCTGCGGGTAACGCGTTGGCTGCGGCGTCGGTGGAATCCACACCGCGACCACCATTGGCGATACCAGCTAATGCCATAATTTCAGAGGCATTACCGCGTATCGCCGCTGGCTTTAACGATAAAAGTTCGTGGCAAAAATGACGGCGATATTCGAGTGCGCCAACCGCGACCGGATCAAGCGTCCAGGGGGTTTGGGAGCGTGTTGCCTGTTCTACGGCAGCACGCATCGCTTGTGCTCGTAGCTGCGTCAGTGTGCCTACGTTAATCAGCAAGGCACTGGCGATGGCCGCAAACTGACTGGCCTCTTCGGTTTCGATAACCATCGCTGGCGATGCACCGAGCGCCAGTAAGGTATTGGCAGTAAAGGTTTGCACCACATCATTGGTCATGCAATGCACAAGGGGAGAGTGTTGGTGAAAGAGGTGTAACATGCGCGCAGATTGCGCGGAACTCAGCAGGTCGACTTGCATAGTTTGCTCCTGCCATAACGTGAAGAAGCAATGACCTGATGGTCTGTGACTTCCCTACGCTGGCATTATCCAGATCAGGTGATACGGGTATTTCTCAGCCTTCACGCAGAAGGGCACCCCGAGTCGTTTGGTTGAATCTCTATATTTTGTGCCAGCTTAGGGGAAGTGGCTTGCAGATGCAAGCTCGCCTCCATTAATTGCTTCTTCTCTGTGTACCCCATTTTGTACCCCATAGAAGGAATGAAAAAGAAACAATTAACGACTATCATTCAGATGGTGAAAACCATTGATTATATTAATTAGCTAATTAATATTATTTTTCTAAATTTGATAGGTGAGATAAAAAATGACAGAAACCCAGATCTACGAGAACATTAAGCAAGCCATTAGCAGCGCACCACGAAATAGCCAAACGATGGTAATGCACCTCCAGATGATCAAATATGCTGACCATCTTAAAAAGGTTACGGCAAAAGAGTTTTGTGGAGGTGTAGGATTTAAAGCCAGCTTTGGTACAGAGTTCAGCAAAATGAGAAATCTTACCGAGCGACTCAAAGCTGCTGGACTTGACACCACGAAGTTATAACAAACAAATCATCAATATATTACTTTCGTTTTCCAGACTTACTTGCATATGTTTCTAAGGCCAGAAAGAACAATAACCAACACATAGCTAATACCATAATATTTTCATTTTATATTACACAGAGAGATTTTTAGAGAGTGGAATAGATGAATTCTATTTTATTTTTCACTAAATATTGAATCATAACCCTCCTTATTAAAATGGAATATCAAAGTCTTCATATACTTTGGAATGTTTCTTAGAAAAATATGCCTCAATACCATTTGGTAGCTTTAACCTGTGCTTATAGGCTAACGATGTTGCAAATTCTATAAATGATGCTCCTCCTGTTCTTGTATGCTTCTGCTTGATAATAAGAGAGGCAAAATTTTCTAACACATCCTCCCTATCATTCGTTACCTTTTCATCAAATATTGGTGAAACAGGAGTTTCTTCCGTCTCCCACGGTAAAGGCGCATCCAACCAATCATCAAGAACATCAAAAGAAGGCTGTTTATGGCCTTTAGGTTGTTCCTGTGCTTCTTCTGCCTCAGAAAGATCAGAGAGTGATGATTCTCCTGGGGGAGTAATATGTGCATCTGTGAGAGGTAGCGCACGTAATTTTAAAGGACGTTTTGGAATTCGTTCTCCGACCTCTTCTAAAAGACCGATTTTAATCATAAGACCAATCAATTCATTAACTGTCTTACGGCTACAGCTACAAACTTTACTTAACTTCGTTTGTGTTTCAAAACATATTCCCCCTGATTTATCCCAATCTGAAACATAGCAATATAATTTTTGCATTTCTGCACTAAACTTAACTTTTCCACCACCAACACTTGAGGAGTAGATAAACTCAATCTCACAAAAGTAATGAGGTATATTCAAAGTTCGGTCTTTAATTTCTCCTGTTTGTTTATCAACATACTGGTATTTTTCACGAATCAATTTAATTTTAGACATTAGAATAATCTCCTTATAAATCACGCTTAATGCGCTACTAAAGTGAATGAGGATCATTTACCTTTTTTTGTTTGATATTCTCTGCTGCTTCAGTAATGATTCCTAACATCAAATCACTGACCATAATTTGCCTTTTCTTGGCTTCAGCAAATAAAACCTTGAAGGTTTCAGGGTCAACGTGTAGGTAAGTGCGCGGAATTGGTTTCTTAGTTTCGAGCATAGTTTTCTCCTTCTCTTCTTTACTCTGTTTCAGATTCTTTTTCAGATCCTTTTTCATTTTTTCGCAGTTCATCAATAATTTTTAGTGCTGCATCGAAACATTTTTCACGCTCTGGATAACCACAACGGCGAGCGGTGTTCCTGTGCATCCTTACTTTAAAGCGGTTGATCTCACCACGTTTCCAGGCTTCCACTACATCCTGTGGAGTGAAATATTTCATTAATTAACCTCCTTATTCTATTTGGTTAAAAGAAAAAACACCTTGCAAACCTGACGGCTTCAAAGTGCATTGATTTTGATTATTTATAGAAAAGGAAACTATTCTTATCCCTCTAATACCTATTATTACATAGAAAGAGACATTTGTCAATATCTTTTCATAAAAAGTTGATATTTTTAATGTAGTTACATTTTTTCTTAGCAATTCGTGCTCTTATATGTAATGCTATTCTTTATTACCAGCCAAAATGCGCTAAAACGCGTTCTAACGAAGTTTTGATAAAAGCAATACATTCCCTTATGTAATGGCTGTTTAGCTCGCCAGAAGCTTATTTAAGGGGCTTAATTTGTATTTGTCAGGTATATGAAAAGGTGATGGTAGATATAAGATAGAGAGTTCTTAGATTAGTTACTTTATAAAACGTTCTGTAAAGCCCTGTAGTGAGTTTATATATGTAGACAATGCGTTTCTATTCCCTACCCTGCTTAATGCTGTTAGAGAAGCATTTAGACCCCTTATTTTTAATTAACTAAAGTATCCTCTATACCTTGTGTTATGAAAGACCTCTGAATCCTTCATAAAACACATTATGACGCAAAGAACACTTTTCTAAGGTGATTCCCTTCCTGAATGCTGTTTCTTGCGTCAGAGAGCTACACAGAGAGCTTATAAAGCTATTATTAATAATAAAGTAGATAAAGTAAGTAAGATAAAGTAAGAAGATTAACTAAGATAGATAAGATTAATAAGATCAGAATTCTCTTTCGGTGTCGCCTCTGGCTTTTCCACCGAAAACAATTACACGACTACAGAATGTAGGAAGTGAAATTGTATTGAGGCTTAGTGAAATTACACGAGGAAAGCAGAGTGTAATTGAGCTTTAGCCGCTCTCTCTTCGAAGTAATTACACAACTACACGAATAACAGAGTTATTAAATGTAGGAGGGTAATTAAGAGTTAGAGAGAGTTTACACGTAAGCAATCAGTATGATTGTTTAGGTGATTACTCTTACTGCGCACAGCGCAATAGTATTTCTTCGTGGGCGTTACCGCTAACGATAGTTACACGAAGAAAGAGTAACACTTTGCTTTCGGTGTGAGCGTAACGGGCCAGCCACGAAGCCCAAAGGTAGCGGAGTAAGGCTGCTTGCCAGAGAGTGAAGCAAACGCCGGAAGGCAAAAAGATCATATATATAGATATAAAGAATATTATTATGATCTAATTAATAATATAATATAGTTTTATTTAGTATTATAAATAATATATCTTATTGTGTAACCTTTCGTTACATCCAATCATCTTCCGATGTAACGTATCGTTACTACCGATGTGTAATATCGTTACATTCAATAATTATTCTATGTAACGTATCGTTACTACCAACTTTCTTACAGAGAGCATTTCAGATAGCTGAATGTAACCTCTCGTTACATCCATTTGTCACATAGCACTCTGTGTAATGCCTTTCTATGTGTGTGCCATAATCCCCTATATTCCCTGTGTAAATCATAGAATAATGCTCTCTATTCCCTGTGTAATTCCCTACTAAAAAATCCAATGAAAAGTAGCTTAAAAGTGCAATGTTAACTTTCTTCACTTTTACAGCACTTTCGCAAAGCCTTGTGTAATGCGGCTTACAGAGCACCATCAGAAATTGTTGGCTAAAAATTGTTCTGCTTGTTTCTGAGCGAGTTTTCTCGTTTGTGCAAATTTTAAAATTTATTTTGTTTTTACAGCCTTATTTCGTGTAATGCGTGGCATAGCAAGCCCTTTTCTTGTGTTGTCAAGACATTTGGCAACGTTCAAACATCTGTTTAGAAATGCCAAATTGTTGATCTAACAAATAAACCTGTATAAACAGAACACCATTTAATCTATTCCCCTGTGTATCCATTAGGCATACCAAATGAATACATCTAAATCGAGTAATATTCCGTACCCATAAGGCTTGAAACAGATCAAATGAATACGATATACTCATTTGCATTGGAATAGTGCCAAATCGATACATTAAGGGGATTTTATGAGCAATATCGGCTATAAGCGTGTGAGCACTGTAGATCAGAACACTGATCGCCAGCTTGCAGGAGTAAATCTCGATAAGGTTTTTGAAGATAAGCTGTCCGGTAAAGACACTAACCGTCCAGGCTTACAAGCGTGTTTATCCTATCTGAGAGAAGGCGACACCTTACACGTCCACTCTCTTGATCGTCTTGGACGTAACACCTTAGACATTCTTGCTTTAGTTGAACAACTTAATAATCGTGGTGTAATTGTTCGCTTTCACAAAGAAGGGATCATTGCAGACATTACAAGCGCGATGGGAAAAATGATGCTTACTATGTTGTCGGCAGTGGCAACGTGCGAACGTGAACTGATGTTAGAACGTAAACGAGAAGCGCAAGCCGTCAATCCTACAAAGCGTGGTAAAGGTAAGGCAGTGGATAGAGAAGGTATAAAGAAAGCCCTTTCTGATGGCGTGTCAGTGCGTAAAACCGCCGAGATCTTTAATGTTGCTCCTTCGACGGTACAGCGAATTAAGAAGGAAGAAGAGGAGGCGTAATGCCTCCTTGATATTTGACAGGGACGGTCGGCAGAAATCGGGGCTTGCTGATCTCAGCGTTGAGCGGTTCTTGCAATGGTGCCTAGGTGCTCGCTTGTATTCCCCTTCGACAATCACCACTAAGCCACTTATTGCCTTGTGGAGTGGCCCGAAAATTACTGATATCTTATTGATTCAGTCGATCCCATTTAACCGCAGATACAATTCCCCAATTACCACTAGCATTAGGCCTACGCCACTTCGCGGTTTCCATTCCACGAAGGTATTCGAGAGCTTCATTGAACGAACTGAAACGTTTCTGGGCTGATTTTTCCCCTACTCTAAACGAACCATCGCGAGTACTTGCCAATCCTGGATGAAAACACGACCCATCTGCAGCATAAGGAACAAGTACCTCCTGATCATCAGGTTTCCTTGAATCAGAAGCTAGTAACTGCCAAGGCTCAATACGCAAAGCGTCAGCCAGAACCTCAATTGCATCAAGAGATGCATTAGAGCAACCACGCTCAATTCGACTCATATAACTACGTGCAAAACCACACCGATCTGCAAAGGCCTCTTGGCTTAAGCCAATAGCTATACGGAACTCTTTTACTCGTTGTCCAAAAAGGTATCTCAGATTCTTTCGCATGGCACAAAGATGCAATTTGACGCACCAATTAACCACGCACTAATCGTGACATTTTGAATCAATCATGTATTATTAGCATCACCATCCATTTGACACACCAAGGGAGACAAATGAAAAAACTAGTATTTGCCGCTTTGTTAATTCCAGTAATGGGCCACGCCACAACCTTTTCCTGTAAAGCAATACAGGAAGGTCATATTGACTCGGGAAGTCAGAAAGTTTCTGTAGATTCAACTTTTGATATACAAGATAAAAAAATGACCATAAATCTTGGCGGTAAAACTTGGAGACTTGATTTTGTAGGTCAAAAAAGCATCGCAAAGATGTATGCTACACCTGACGGAGGGGTTGCAGCCACATACATTGACAATGGCAGTATACCGATATTTGTATTACGCCCTTCTAATCCCGATGGAGAGATGGCTGTTTACACATTGAGTATGTGTTCTGAAGTATGATTGATCGGCGTGATATTCACGCCGTTTTTGGGGAAATTTGTATATTGAAAAATATAGAAATAGAACTTTCATCAAGCCTATTTATTAACAGGTAGCAATGTCAGATCGCCATAATGGGCTTGTCTATGGCAATTAGGACATAATGCAATAGCATTTTCCACAGAGTCCTCCCCCCCCTTTGAAAGCCACTCAATATGATGAACTTCTAGAAATGGAGTACCATCTTCCTTTAGAAAAGGAGCATCTCGCTTACAATATTGACATTTTCCATTTGCTCTCAAAAGAACTTCAGCAACTACATATGGGCTTCGTTTATAAACTCGTGTTGTTACTTCGATTAGTTCCGGGATTTTACTTTCTGTCGCTAAAATTTGCTTTCGTTCCACTGAAGATAATTTTGCAGCCGTCCCAACAGCTTCTTCGAAAACCGATTTTACTTGACGATAACGCCACATCCCTTCTAAATCCTGGTATAATTCCCAAATACCGTGCACAGATGGTTGATAGATTTCAAAAATATTTCCACGCTTGAACAATCGGTCATACTTATGATGCCGATGAGTTACATCATCAGTTCGTCGGGCAGTTTTGTTGAAACTCCAGTAGCTCCGCTTACAATTAACTGTATTAGCAATTAAATTGAGCCAAGTATTATCTTTATAAGATGGAAATAGCTTTCTAAGATAATCATCTACCTGCTTAGCCGTTGCAGCCCCACCAAACTGATTAGCAATTATCTGTATGGTAATAGCTCTTATCGGTTGATCGCCATACTTGTATTTTTTGCCTAAATTTTTAACCATAGAAGACTCACTAAGCCTAAATTCATCTTAAGTTATTATTGTAAATTAGTTGTGAAAATTTTTGATCTCAGACAATAAAAATCTACAAATTATTAGCTGGTTATACACTAAGAAAGATACACGAATAACTAAGTCTCCCAACAAAGACCATCGATCACATAACAAACGGTGGAAAGTGGGAATGTGTGCAGATAACGCTGGGTAATCCCTACTCCACTCTTTTCATGACCTACCACCTGTTGCAGATGCGCCAAATTACTCACCCAACCAGCTAAACAAGTAGAAATCATAGTATGCCGGAAACTATGCACCAAGCGCCGCTGCCCATAATCATCAAGATAAGGAATATCAAGCTGATCACGAACATCTGAAAGAACTTTACCTATCTTTGACATATTTCGACCTGAGACTTCCGAAAAGATTTTCTCTTTCCATTGGCGGTTAACAAAATCCAGAAACCCCCACTCAATCAGTTTGGGATGAATCACTACCTGTCTTGTAGCATTCTCAGTTTTACCCAGCCTTCTTTCCGCGATCAGAAGATAGTGCCGCTGGCTATCTTCATCAAATTTGATCTGCGACTTCTCCAGTTTAGCAATCTCACCTCTTCTGGCTCCTGTGTACGCCAACAACAAAGTGATCCACTTCTGCCATCCATCAGGCTGCTTTAGTGCCCATCCTACAAATTTTTTCATTTCTGCTGCACTGTATGCACCAAACCTAGCTTTGGATGGTGCCGCTACTATTCCATCAGTCGGAGACTTAGATAGAATATCTTTGTTTTCAGTCAGAAATGTTTTGAATAACGATTTGTAGATTTTAAGGTGCTTATGTACAGCCTCAGCACCAACTAAATCCTCTGGCAGCACATCATCACATTCGATTAGTTGCTGAATAGTCATTGACCTATACGGTTGCACTACACGCTTTGGTAAGTTTTCGACAGTTTCCATTACTCGCTTAATATCTTGTTTGGTGATTGCCGTTACGTCTGTTTCTTTTCCCAAGACAACAAGCAATACCTCCATATAACGCTCATTTGCCATTGAGATCGATTTTGTCCAATTTCGACCTCTTTCCTCCTTGTACATAGCCCACGCATCAGCAAGTGTTAGCACCTTTTCCGGTTTGGCTGGTGGTTGAAGCTGCAAAACTTCTTTAGAAATATTGTTCAATTGCTGAGGGAGTGGCAACGGAATCATTACGTTACGTGACGAAGCGATCAAGTTTGAAACAAACTTATTAAATTGCGGCAACGGAGTAGCGAGTGATTTAACGAAAGGAATGTGCGGAGTAAGGCCAATCATCAACGCCGATGCTTCGCGATAACTGTCAGTAAAAAGTGATTTTTTGTATATCCGACCATCCGAAAGCCGGATTTGTAGATAGTAATTACCGTTTCGCTGAAATGTGTATGGGAGAGTTCTTGACCTCATAAACGACCCCTTTTTGTACCTTAACAGCATGATTTATGGTCAAAAAGAGATACAACCACATAATTTTCAAGACTATTTTGGCCCCCTACGCTGGCATTATCCAGATCAGGTGATACGGGTATTTCTCAGCCTTCACGCAGAAGGGCACCCCGAGTCGTTTGGTTGCGATGATGGATCGCAGATAAGGATGGTAAGGCCCCGCGCACACGTTGTAAACGAGGAAAAACGGCGATATTACAATAACGTTGTGAAATTATTTTATATAAGAATCCAGCACCTTCAGAACGACATCCAGATCTTCTTCACGCTTTAATTCATCGCCCTGATGAACAATGTGTTCCGTCAGATGGCCTTTAATCACTTCTCGCATCAAGCCGTTTACCGCACCACGAATGGCGGCAATCTGTTGTAGTACGGCAGCACATTCGTGCGGCTCGTCGAGCATTTTCTTGAGCGCAACAACCTGTCCCTGAATCTTACTGGCGCGCGCTTTCAGTTTCTGTTTGTCACGGATGGTATGAGACATGGCAACACCTGGTTAACAAGATAATGAAAAATCATAGCACTATTAATCTACTGGGGGGTAGTATCATGTACTGGGGGGGAGTAGAATCAGGGCGTCGATTTAATACTAAGAATTATTATCATGACCGAATTTACCACTCTTCTTCAGCAAGGAAACGCCTGGTTTTTCATCCCCAGCGCCATCTTACTTGGTGCGCTTCATGGGCTGGAGCCAGGGCACTCAAAAACGATGATGGCAGCGTTTATCATCGCCATTAAAGGCACCATTAAACAGGCGGTGATGCTTGGACTGGCGGCAACTATTTCACATACGGCGGTGGTCTGGTTGATTGCCTTTGGCGGGATGGTGATCAGCAAACGCTTTACTGCGCAGTCAGCGGAGCCGTGGCTTCAGTTGATTTCCGCGGTGATCATTCTTGGCACCGCATTCTGGATGTTCTGGCGTACCTGGCGCGGTGAAAGAAACTGGCTTGAGAATATGCACGAGCATCACCATCATGACCATGAACATCATCACGACCATGATCACGAACATCATCACCATCACGAGCATGGTCAGAGCGACGAGTATCAGGATGCTCATGCGCTGGCTCATGCCAGTGACATTAAACGACGCTTTGATGGTAGAGAGGTCACCAACTGGCAAATTTTGCTGTTTGGCTTAACCGGCGGGCTTATCCCCTGCCCTGCGGCAATAACAGTGTTGTTGATTTGCATTCAGTTGAAAGCCCTCACATTGGGTGCAACTCTGGTCGTCAGTTTCAGCATCGGCCTGGCATTAACGCTGGTCACCGTAGGCGTTGGCGCAGCAATCAGTGTTCAGCAGGTTGCAAAACGCTGGAGCGGATTTAACACTCTCGCTAAACGCGCCCCCTATTTTTCCAGTCTGTTAATTGGTTTAGTCGGATTGTATATGGGAGTGCATGGCTTTATGGGTATTATGAGATAAAACAATCACCTGGGCTTCGTTATCCCTTTAGCCCAGGATGATTCTTAAATCAGCTTATTCCGCTCACTTCTCGCTCAATGAGGATGCTTTTGCTGCATCCTTTCATTTACACTTTTTACGAAATCATGGGATCACTAACAAAATATCTCTTGTCGGTTATATTGTATGGCAGGAAAGATATGCGACTGATTTTACTGATCCCCAAAGTGGAGAGTATATGACCATAAAAAATAAGATGTTGCTGGGTGCGCTTTTGCTGGTAACCAGCGCAGCATGGGCCGCACCAGCCACCGCGGGTTCGACCAATGCCTCGGGAATTTCGAAGTATGAGTTAAGCAGTTTCATTGCTGACTTCAAGCATTTCAAACCAGGTGACACCGTACCAGAAATGTACCGTACCGATGAGTACAACATTAAGCAGTGGCAGTTGCGTAACTTGCCCGCACCTGACGCTGGAACCCACTGGACCTATATGGGCGGTGCATATGTGCTGATCAATGATACCGACGGAAAAATCATTAAAGCCTACGACGGTGAGATTTTTTATCATCGCTAAAAAAAGCCCCCTCGGAGAGAGGGGGAAATGCAGACACCTTATTATTTTTTATTATTAGCCACTTGCTCGTCTTGTTTGTTATTAGTCGTATTTCACGTTGATCAGTGCGGTTGCCTCAAGTGCACCCGATTTAACTTTATTTTTATCGTATACATAGTAACTGGCCAGGACAGGTATATTAATAATATTACTATTTAAAGGAGCTCCGGGTTTATCTGTTTTCCATAATGATGTCGCCGCGCCCTGATCGCCGCTAGCAGAAATTTTGATGGCTGCTTCAGTCCCTTTTGGTGGTTCTTTTAGATCCAAAACAAATCCTACACCATTATCTATGTTGCCACGCAAAATTGTATTGCTTCCTGTAACTAAGTCACTGCTGGAAAGATATACGACCATATTCCGCGATGCTTGTTTTGTGCCGCCGAAAAGATTATCACACTTCAACGTAATTATTCCTTCCTTACTGTTCGCCGTAATCTTTCCCTGACTTCTGAGTTGGGACAAGGCAATATCATCTACTTTTATTATTGTGTTTTCAGGCTTACAGGTCGTATTTTTAGGATAATAGGAAATACTTAACCCAAGCGTAAATGTATCCCCCGCCAGTTTACTGGTGAGATAACTTACACACCAGTTAATCTTCAATGTCTTACAAATGCCCAACCAAAAGTCAATGGATGAAGATGACTCACCGCCAATATTTGCAATCACAGTATCTGAAATAAACCAGGTAGGTTTTCTTTCTCCAGTAAAATCAGGTGTACCTTTGGATATTTTAACCACATAGGGTAATACTGCCTGCGCATTGCTGGATTTCCCAATCGTGTCACTGGTTTTACCTAAAGACTCTATTTTAACCTTTAACTTTTCGCCATTACCAAAAGGTCCAACTTCAACCCAATCACTTTGGATATTTTTATAGACTATTTTATCCGTGCTCGTATCACAAGATATCCCCGTAAACACGACACTTTTACTAAAGGAAACCTCATTCGCTAAAATCTCCCCCACATTAATACTATCAGTAATATTTAATGATGCAGTGGTACGACATCCAGCCCAGGTAAAATTAGCCCATAAAATAAAAATTAGTAACATTCCATTTCTGAAAATCATATTCCACCTCTCACCGACAGATATAATTTTTACTTTCATCAATCTCTTTACCGAAGGTGATTGTGCATGAAAGCCCTTGTTGCTTATCAATTGCCACATTAACCGCTGGTGGTATTTCATTGGTGCGAATAAAAAGCTGACTTCCCTGGCCGACAACGCCAATATTATGACCGTGGATATCATTGACTTCGTAGCCAAATGTTAACGGTTGCCCATCCACTCTTAATGCTTTTATAAACCAGGGTTTGCGTTGATCGGTGTCGAAATTGACCAGAACGACCGCGCCGCGATAAGGGGCGGCAATTTTACGGTTACCGCGTAATTCTGTTTCACTGTCACTTTGCGATACATCCAGCATCAGGTGATTTTCCCGATGAGGAGTTATTCCGTCGTATACCACGACACCATTACGGTTCGTGGTGCGATATTTTTGCCCATTCACATAAGCATCTTTAATTCCCGGCGCATGCATCACGGCAAAAGTTTCAGAAAGACGATTAGCCAGATTAACGCCACCTGACCAGGCGACAATGCCCCCTGAAACACTGGCTCCAGCCTGCCGATAATTACTCGACTGACTATAACTGCCATTCACTGTCGCCACAGGCGCGTTCCAGGTTAAATTCGCCCCTGCTGTCGTTTCATTTCCCTGATGTTGATGACTCAGGTTGACACCATAATTGAACTGATCTCGACTCCCTACTATTCCTGATAATCCCGTATTATTTGAGGCAAAACCCTGATCATCAAACGTCGTTGAGTTAGACATATATATTTGCCGACGAGGCGTCGTAACGTCATCTCCCCAGTCAAAGGGTATCGATATAAAAATATTAAAGCGTTTCTCTTCATGATGATTCTCGTCATATGCCTGACTTGCCGCGAGGGTATAGCTTATCCGTTGCAAATTATTGGAATAACTCAACTGATAATCTTTACTGCTGCCGCTACGCCCCCAGTAATCCCGCCATAAAGTACTTAATGACACAGATCCCCAGCCTTCTGGCATTGACTGACTCATATTGGCGGAAAAGCTATTTTTGCGACCAAAATCATTCTGGTAATAATCGGCAATGTCATAGACATCGTTTTTATCACGACGATAATTATCTTTATTATTTGCCCACACATAATCGTTAAACGTCCGGTAATCACGCGACGAATAACGCCAGGCCGCCAGACCAAAACGTGTCGATGTTTGGCTCAAAAATTTGTTATAAGCAATTTGATAACTTTGCCCGTCAAACACATCACCATTGTCTTGCTTACTGTGCGATTTAGTTGCGTCGACTGAAATTGCGCCAATGCGCGTGTTCCAACCTGTTCCCAGGGTAAACGCGTAGTAATTATTAGCAATCATCGTGCCGCCATACAGCGTCAATAAGTTATTAAAACCATACTGATAACCTGCCTGGACAAAATCACTTTGCTTGCTCGCACCTTCAATATGACTACGGCCCGCTGCAAAATCATATTTCGACACGCCGGGTTGCAGCATATTAGGTACTGCCGCATAAGGCACCAGATATGTAGTAACTGAACCATCGGCTTCCTTAACACTCACATCAAGATCCGCACCTCCGCCCGCTAACTGCAAATCACTAATCGAAAACGGGCCTGGTGGAACCTCTTTCTGATAAACGACAAAACCGTTCTGTTCAATAGTTACCAGCGCGTTACTCTGGGCAATCCCCTGTACCCGCGGGGTAAAATTTTGCTTCGAGTTTGGCAACATCTGCATATCACGAAATAACCGAACTCCGCTGAAGCGAACGGAATCAAATATATCGGCTGACGTGTACATATCACCAATACGCAGCGTGCCGAGAATTTGAGAAAATCCACGTTCCAGATACAGTGTATTGCTTTTCCACTCCCCTGTATTGTTATCTGTTTTGCTAAAACTGGCATCAGAATGCAGTTGCCACCCCAGAAAATTTAACCCGCTGTTAAAACGTACATAGGTACTTTTGCTATTTCCCGACGCTTTATAGTCGCTGTAATACTGACTCACATAATAAGAGGTGTAAACCGCATTAATTCCCCGTTCCCAGTTTTCCGGTGGAACATAGCCACTTTCCAGCTCTTCCACCCAGGCTTGCGGAACACTGAAATCGAGACGAAAAACGCCGATATCCCAGGCATAACTCCCCCCCTGAACAAGTTGCTCTAATGTTAAACATTGCTTGTCGCTGGCAAAGTTATCGGTATTAATACCTAACCGTTTGATAATATCCCTCGATAAACACGTTTCTTGCGGATTATCTTTAACGCTAATTTCATATTTACCGCGCCATTGTTTATTAACATAAATATCGATTTCATATTGGCCAGGCAAAGGTTGATTATCATCCAGACGAATATGAGCAACCTGTTGGTCTTTCATTCCCCCCATCATAAAATGGGTATCAAAGGTTTCTTCAGCCGCATAAGCTTCAATGCCGAGCAATAACGCAACGATTGCTGATGCAAGTGGGGTCATTCTCAACATAGGCAGCTCCTGCAATTAAATTTTGTCACTAATATAGTTGCCATGATCATCAATAATGGTCAGATGCCAGCTATTTGCATTATTATTTTTTACGTTAACACTCTGACTTTCTAATGGTGCAATCATGATAGTTTCATAATTAACTTTGACATTATTGGCTTTTACATCAGAAATCGTTACCCAATTCGCTGAGTCATTTTTTATCACCAAATGATTACCACTGCGATTCACCAGCAATTTTTTAAATATTGCTTTGTTTACCGGTGGGATACCCGCCGGTCGATAAAACAATTTAATTCTGTTTTGCATCGCAAACTTCAGTGCATTCTTGCCTTCTTGTTCTGGACTATTTGGTGGAATATCCAGAATATTCAGATAAAAAATACTCTCTTTATTAGTGGGCAGTTTATTCGGCATGATTTTAATTTTTACTTGCTGCCCGGAATTTGCCCCTATTTTTGCCACTGGTGGCGTTAACATAAAAGGAACCTGGATTTTTTCTGGTGGGAGTGAAGTATCACCATCATCAATCCACGCCTGAAGCAGCGAAGAGCGATCACCCTGATTCATCAACTGTACCATCACTTCTTTTTTTTCTGCCGGGTAAATAATACGTGTCCCGTAGATAACAACTCCGGCATGTGCAGGAAAAACCATCGAAGAGATGAGCAAGGGTAATAATCCTTTCATCTTAATTCCTCTTTAAATTAAAAGGCCGCCATGGGGATAGCGGCCATGCCTATTACCTGGAGAAACTTGAAAATTTATTTAATTATTAATCCTGGGCTACACGCATAACTAAAGAAGATACTACATCACCTGATTGCACTGAGTTTTCTGTCAGTTTCAGATATTTCGCTTTAAACGGGATCGCATATTGACCATCCGCTGTTTTATAATTTTCAATATTAAAAGGTGCAGAAACATCCAGGACATCGCTGTTATCACCTAAATAGAGATAGTAGCCCACGGTATCGTTACTACTGGCTATAGCTTTATCGTTGCCGGTTATTTTATCGTTGGTAATCAACGAAAGTTTTACACCAGCAACCTCTTTCGGACAGCTAATTTTTAACATGCTACTGGTTACACCGACCGCATCATCATAGGTAGAATATTTAGATTTACCATCAAAGACAGTAGTTGGTACAGTCGGCATATTAATACTTACTGAATCACCACCTGCTTCGAATTTACATGGGGACTCTGCAATATTCCCTTTAATGGTTAAAGTCCCGGTATCAACATCAGCAGCAAATACCTCAGCACTCATGAAAAAAGAAGAAAAGACAGCGGCAGCAATAATTGAACGTTTCATAACATGTTCCTTAATAGAATTTATTTTTGGTTGTTAAGAGTCTGTATCTCCTGGGAACAAATTTCTCACGCTTCAAAAGTTACCGCAATGTAAACATATTGTTTTATTGATTTAAAGCAAATTAACTATTGCAATATAAACGCAACAAATAGCTAATGGTATTAAAT